>JAHZLQ010000066.1 GCA_022599775.1 Gammaproteobacteria bacterium | reverse complement strand
CGAATAGCAGACGAATCGAGCCCTCCCCGTCATTCCGGGGCCCGCGTAGCGGGAACCCGGGATCCACGCGAGGTCTCCGGGTGCCGTATGGATTCCGGATCAGGCCTGCGGCCTGTCCGGAATGACGGAGGGCTGGGTGGCGTGCGGTTCGATGAGCACTGCCCCGCCAGCGTTACTCGGCGCACCGCCTTATGTCCGCACCGAGGCACCGCCCGCCCCACGCATAGCAGACGAATCGAACCCTCCCCGTCATTCCGGGGCCCGCGTAGCGGGAACCCGGAATCCACGCGAGGTCTCCGGGTGCCGTATGGATTCCGGATCAGGCCTGCGGCCCGTCCGGAATGATGGGGGACTGGGTGGCGTGCGGCTCGTGTTCGGAAACCGCAGGTATTGACACGGACCGAACTCGGACGCTCAGGCCACGCTGCACAGTTGTGCCTTCCAAGCGCTGGGCGCACTGCCGGTCCAGCGGCGGAACGCGCGCGTGAAACTGCTGGTATCCGAAAAGCCCAGACGAAACGTCACGGTGCTGACGCTTTGGCCCGGATCGCGAAGATAGGACAGGGCGAGTTCGCGTCGCATCATGTCGAGGACTTCCGTATAGGTCGTGCTTTCGTCGGCCAGCTTGCGCTGCAGACTGCGCGCGCTCATGTGCAAGGAATCGGCAATCGCCTCCTGCGAGGGCTCGCCATGCGGCAGACCGTCGACCAGCGCCGCCTTGACGCGGGCCACGATGTCTTCCTTGTCGAGCCGTGCCAGCCAGCGCAGCACGATGGCGTCGTTGTGGCTGGCCAGCTCGGCGTCCGCGGAATCCAGCGGAATCTCCATGCTGCGCCGGTCGAAGACGATCCGCGTGACCGGGGCGCGGAACACCAGCGGTGTCCGCAATATCCGGCAATAGCGCTCGCTGTCGCGCGGTTCGGGGCGCTGCATCTCGATCCGCAGCGGCGAGAAGTCCCGGCCCAACTGCGAGCGGCACATCCGCACGTAGGCCGATACGAAGGCATCCAGCGATTCATGCGCCGGTTGCGGCAGATGCTCGTAGAGGTGAAAGCTCAGGTGATATTCGTCGCCGATCCGCTCGAACCGGGTTTCAGCCTCGTCCGTGGTCACGCGCGAGTGCCGCGCCACGCGTTCGAAAGCCTCCTTGAGGTTGGCGCTGGCGATCAAGGTGTAGCCCAGCGCGTGGAACGTGGTCTGCGTCACGTGGCTGGCAACCCGCAGGCCGAAGCAGGAATCGTCGGTCGCCTCGCGCGCCAAATGCCAGAGATGGGTGACGCGGTCCGCCGGGTAACGCGCGTTGACGTCATTGAGCAGGCTCAGATCGAGCCGGGCCTGCCGGCACAAGGCCGCACCGTCACAGCCTGCCGCGTCCAGGGCGCGACGGATCACCTTGACCCAGCCGCTGGCCATCGTGGCCTGGCGGTGCAAGGGGCCGCGTGCGCTGCATTCACGAGCCGGGCGCGAACGCGGCGCGCGCCGTGGGAGTCGTGTTGCGGCGGTGGATTCAAAGGCGGACAGGCCGATGTGGCGTCCGGAACCCGGTGTTCGAATACTGTCGGTCACAAGTTTTTCCTCCCATGCGGAAGCGTCTCGTGGAGACGCGGCTGGGTACCGCTGATCGCTGCGGCTTGGGCGAATAGTGCCACCCTGACGCGTGCTTGGGGGGGCCGGGCCATGGGTTAGACATACTGGTGCGTATTGTGGCCTCGGGCGGACGTACGCGCCGGCTCCGGAACGACCGTGGTTCCTCGTCCCACTGCCGTTCGTCAGCTCGAACACCGCAACGGCCGGTTCGGGACCGTTGCGGCCGCAAGCTGGCATCGGCGCAAAACCCTTGAAGGCTTCGTAAAATCGTTCTTTATCCACAGGAGCCGCACAAGTTCTTGTGGCGGCTGCTAACGGATATATTGGGGTTGACGCTCTCCCCAACCACTAGATATTGTTGTCGGACGATAGACGCCTGCACCTGGGGGAGCCTCGCAAGGGCAGGCCAGAGCTGTTCCGTCTGTCACGCCAATGATGGATGTCTTTTTCGAGGGAGCGCCGCCCGATGCACACCGATTCCAGCCAGACCCAGCCGACCCCGACCCCGTCGCCCGCCCAGTCGCACGGTGGAGCCGGTGCCGCCGAGCTTGCGGCCACCGCGCCCGGCGGCATTCGCGTGATTCGCCGCAATGGGAAAGTCACCAATTTCGAACCCGGCAAGATCAATCGCGCGATGACCAAGGCCTTTCTGGCCGTGGAAGGCGGTTCGGCTGCGGCCAGCTCGCGCGTACGCGAAACCGCCGCCGCGCTGACCGAGCAGGTGGTGGCGGCCGTGACCCGCAATCAGTCTGGCGGCGGCACCATTCATATCGAAGACGTGCAGGACCAGGTGGAGTTGGCGATGATGCGCGCCGGCGAGCACAAGGTTGCGCGCGCCTACGTGCTGTATCGCGAGGAACGCGCCCGCGAGCGCGCCGCCGAAAAGGCCGCCAACCCAGGCAGCGAGGCTGCCACCGTGATTCACGTCAAGCGCGACGACGGCGCGCTGGTGCCGCTGGACGATACCCGCATCCGCCGTCTGGTCGGCGAAGCCTGCGAAGACCAGTCCGGCACCAAGCCCGATGAAATTCTCGCGGCCGCGCTGCGTGACCTCTACGACGGCATTCCCGAGCACGAGCTGTCGCAGGCACTGACCCTGGCGGCGCGCGCGCGCATCGAGAAGGAACCGAACTACACCTACGTGTCCGCGCGCCTGCTGCTGGATGCGCTGCGCCACGAGGCGCTGAAGTTCCTGGGCATGGCGGAAACCCGGCCCACGGCCGTGGAAATGAAGGCGCTGTACCCGGCCTATTTCCGCGAGTACATCCACAAGGCCGCCGAGCTGGAGCTGGTGGATTCGAAACTGTGCCTGTTCGACCTGGACCGCCTCGGCAAGGCACTGCTCGGCGACCGTGACGGCAACTTCGACTACCTCGGCATGCAGACGCTGTACGACCGCTACTTCATCCACAGCAACAAGACCCGCATCGAACTGCCGCAGGCCTTCTTCATGCGTGTGGCGATGGGTCTGGCGATGAACGAGATCGACCGCGAGGCGCGCGCCATCGAGTTCTACGAGCTGCTGTCGTCCTTCGACTTCATGAGCAGCACGCCGACGCTGTTCAACAGCGGCACGCTGCGTCCGCAGCTGTCGAGCTGCTACCTGACGCAGGTGCCGGACGATCTGGACGGCATCTTCGGCGCGATCAAGGACAACGCCCTGCTCTCCAAGTTTGCCGGCGGCCTCGGCAACGACTGGACGCCGGTGCGCGGCATGGGCGGCTACATCAAGGGCACCAATGGCAAGTCCAATGGTGTGGTGCCGTTCCTCAAGGTAGCCAACGACACCGCCGTGGCGGTGAACCAGGGCGGCAAGCGCAAGGGCGCGGTCTGCGGCTACCTCGAAACCTGGCACCGCGACATCGAGGAATTCCTGGAACTGCGCAAGAACACCGGCGACGACCGCCGCCGCACCCACGACATGAACACCGCCAACTGGGTGCCGGACCTGTTCCTCAAGCGCGTGATGCAGAACGCGCAGTGGACGCTGTTCTCCCCCGAGGAAACCCCGGACCTGCACGACCTCGTCGGCAGCGCCTTCGAAACCCGCTATGAGTGGTACGAAAAGGAAGCCGACGAAGGCCGCATCGGCAACTTCAAGCGCATTCCGGCGACGCAGCTGTGGCGCAAGATGCTGTCCATGCTGTTCGAGACCGGGCATCCCTGGATCACCTTCAAGGACCCGTGCAATCTGCGCAGCCCGCAGCAGCACGTGGGCGTGGTGCACAGCTCCAACCTGTGCACGGAGATCACGCTCAACACCAAGGCCAATCAGGAAATCGCGGTCTGCAATCTCGGCTCGGTCAACCTGCCGGCGCACATCACGCCGGACGGCAAACTTGACAAGGCCAAGCTCGAAAAGACCATCAACACCGCGATGCGCATGCTCGACAACGTCATCGAGTACAACTACTACTCGGTGGCCACGGCGCGCAATTCCAACCTGCGTCACCGTCCGGTGGGCCTGGGCGTGATGGGCTTCAACGATGCCCTGTACAAGCTGCGCGTGCCCTACGAGTCCGACGATGCCGTGCGCTTCGCCGACTACTCGATGGAAGCGATCAGCTACTACACGATCAAGGCTTCCAGCGATCTGGCCTTCGAGCGCGGCCGCTATTCCAGCTACGAGGGCTCGCTGTGGAGCCAGGGCGTGCTGCCGATCGATTCGGTGCGCCTGCTCGCCGACTCGCGCGGTCCCGACTACCTGCAGCAGGACGTGTCGCAGTCCGGTGCCTTCGACTGGGCTTCCCTGCGCCAGCAGGTCCAGACCGTGGGCATCCGCAACAGCAACTGCATGGCCATCGCCCCGACCGCGACCATCGCCAACATCACCGGCGTATCGCAGTCGATCGAGCCGACCTACCAGAACCTGTACGTCAAATCGAACCTCTCGGGCGAGTTCACCGTGGTCAACGAGTACCTGGTCAACGACCTCAAGGCGCTCGGCCTGTGGGATGAAGTCATGGTGCACGACCTCAAGTACTTCGACGGTTCCGTGCAGCCTATCGACCGCGTGCCGGACGAAATCAAGCAGCTTTACAAGTGCGCGTTCGAGATCGATGCCAAGGTGCTGGTCGATGCCGGCAGCCGCCGCCAGAAGTGGATCGACCAGGCGCAGTCGCTGAACCTGTACATGAGCCAGCCCAGCGGCAAGAAGCTGGACGAGCTGTACAAGCACGCCTGGCTGTCCGGCCTCAAGACCACCTACTACCTGCGCACCATGGGCGCCACCCACGCCGAGAAGACCACGATCACCGACAACCGTCTGAACAAGGTCGGTTCCGGTACGGATGGCGGCGTCAGCGCCAAACCGGTGGCGGCTGCGCCCTCACCGGAACCCGGGCTGAGCGCGGCCACGGACGTGGGCGGCGCCAAGGTCTGCTCGATCCTCGACCCCGAGTGCGAGGCCTGCCAGTAAGGGCATCGCACTCGCACGAGGAGCTGCCTCCAGAACGCCCGGCACCGCCGGGCGTTCTTTTGTGTGCCGCTGATCGATCCTTGGGTTTGTGCGGACCGAAATCCGAAGGTGCTGCGGGGAACGCAGTCGGACAAGGAGAATAGGGGATCAGCAAACTGTCACCGTTACGCCTATCAAGGCGCGCGGGCGCGAAAGCTCCGTGCGCCGGCGTCAGCTGCCGAGTTCGTCGATGATGATGCGCTTGAGCTCGTCGGCCGGGATGTCGTCCTGATCGGACTTCGAGTACAGCGCCAGCAGAAGGGTGGCGTCGTCGTCGGGCAAGTAGTAGATGACGCGATAGCCACCGCTCTTGCCACGGCGCGCATCGCGGTTGGACAGGCGGACCTTGTAGACGACCGATTGCACCCCCTTGAACCGGTCGCCCGGCGTCTCGCCGGCGAGCAGTTGCTTGATGAGCGGTTCGAGGTCTTGGCGGATGCGGCGGTAACGCCGGGCGAGCTGTTTGAGCTGGCGTTCGAAAGTGGGGGCGGTCTCGATCCGCCGGGTCACAGACCGACCCGCTCCCACAACCCTTCGAGCGGCCGGGTCTTGCCTTCCTTGACCTCGCGCAGCGCCTGGCGCAGCGCATCGGCCGGCGTCAGCTCGGCGTCCTCGTCTTCGGTCAGACTCTGGCGAAACGAGTGCGCGAGCTTGAGCAGAAACGGCCGCAGCTCCGGCGGCGTCAGCTCGAATTCCTGTTGCCACTGCTTGGCGAGCGCGGCGTTGTTACGGGTAGCCATGACGGAGTTTTCCAAGAAAACGGCCTTCAGTTTAGCTGCTCGCTGCAGCGAAAACAGAGGCGGCGAAGTCACCTCTGTTTTTGCCAGTGACATTACAGCGAGATGATGCTCTAACGGCCATGCCGCAAGCGGCGCCCCGCAAAATGAATCTCCTGCGTCATGGCCGTTCCCCTCACCCACCGCTCGCAGTCGCGAGCGCCCCCCCCTCTCCCGCAAGCGGGCTGAGCATTACCCACAAGTCCGCTGGACATCGGGAGGGGCGCGCTGGTTGGAGAGGGTCCGGTAGACGTGGGTGAGTTCGTCGAGGCGCTGCAGGCCGCGCCAGGTGGTCTGTGTGCCGGGTTCG
>JAHZLQ010000065.1 GCA_022599775.1 Gammaproteobacteria bacterium | reverse complement strand
GGCACCCCGGAAAATGAATCCTGGGCCAGGCAGGCCGCCCTCTCCCCACCACCCGCTCCGCGGGCGGTCCTCCCCTCTCCCACGTCGTGGGCGAGGGGCAGCGGACTCGCTGCGCGAGATTCACGTTAATGCTTGTCTTTGCGCCTTTGCGCGAAACCCAGCGTTTTAGCCGCGCCCCGCCAGCGTCCGCAGGCGCAGCGCGTTGAGCTTGATGAAGCCCTCGGCGTCCTTTTGATTATAGGCGCCGCCATCGTCCTCGAAGGTGGCCACACGCGCATCGAACAGGGAATCCGGCGACTTGCGGCCCACGACGATGACGTTGCCCTTGTAGAGCTTGAGCCGCACGACGCCGTTCACCTTGTCCTGCGAGGCGTCGATCATCGTCTGCAGCATGCGGCGCTCGGGGCTCCACCAGTAACCGTTGTAGATCAGGCTGGCGTACTTGGCGATCAGCTCGTCCTTGAGGTGCGCAACCTCGCGGTCCAGGGTGATCGATTCGATCGCGCGATGCGCGCGCAGCATGATCGTACCGCCCGGCGTTTCATAGCAGCCACGCGACTTCATACCGACGTAACGGTTCTCGACCAGATCAAGCCGACCGATGCCGTGCTTGCCGCCGAGTTCGTTGAGCGTCGCCAGCATCGCGTAAGGTGAAAGTGCCTGACCGTTAAGCGAGACCGGATCGCCATGCGCGTATTCGATCTCGATGGTCTCGGCGGTGGCCGGCGCCGATTCCGGCGACACCGTCCAGCGCCACATGTCCTCTTCAGGCTCCCAGCCGGGATCCTCCAGACCGCCGCCCTCGTAGGAAATGTGCAGCGCGTTGGCATCCATCGAATACGGTGAACCGCCGCCCTTCTTCTTCTCGATCGGAATGTCGTGCTGCTCGGCGTAGGCCAGCAGCCGCTCGCGTGAATTGAGATCCCACTCGCGCCAGGGTGCGATGACCTTGATGTCCGGCCGCAGCGCGTAGGCACCGAGTTCGAAGCGGACCTGATCGTTGCCCTTGCCGGTGGCGCCGTGGGCGATCGCGTCGCAGCCGGTCTGGTTGGCAATCTCGACCAGTCGCTGGGCGATCAGCGGCCGCGCGATCGAGGTGCCGAGCAGATATTCACCCTCATAGATCGCGTTGGCGCGGAACATCGGAAACACGTAGTCGCGCACGAAGTCCTCGCACAGATCGTCGACGAAGATTTCCTTGACGCCGAGACGCTCGGCCTTGCCGCGCACGAAGCTGAGATCTTCCTTCTGACCGATGTCGGCGGTGAAGGTCACGACCTCGCAGGCATAAGTGTCCTGCAGCCACTTCAGAATGACCGAGGTATCGAGACCGCCGGAGTAGGCAAGCGCAACTTTTTTGACGGAAGAACTGGAACTCATGACAGGGTCCGGCGGACGAATGGAAATGCGGTGGTCCCGCAGCGCGGTGCCGCTCCGCTTGGAGGGCGCGGCATTATATAAGAGTTGCCGGCCACGCCTGCACCGGGCGTTCAGCCAGCCCCCACAAGGGGCGATGCTATGATGCAGCGCCGCATTTAAAACGAGCCCATGGAACCCCCACGCATACACGTGCCGATGTCGCGCCGCTTCCGCGGTTTTCTGCCCGTGGTCGTGGATGTGGAAACCGGCGGCTTCAATGCACAGACCGACGCGCTACTCGAAATCGCCGTGGTGATTCTCGGTATCGACGAGGACGGGCAGCTGTTTCGGCAGGAAACCCATGCCGCGCAGGTGCAGCCGTTCCCCGGCGCGAATATCGAAAAGGCGTCGCTGGACGTCAATGGCATCATCGTTGACCATCCGCTGCGCATGGCGATCGATGAGCGTGCGGCGCTCGACAAGGTATGCCGGCCGATCCGCCGTGCAGTGTCGGAAGCCGGCTGCAAACGTGCAATCCTAGTCGGCCACAATGCACACTTCGATCTCGGTTTCGTCAATGCTGCCTGTGCCCGCAACGCTTACAAACGCAATCCGTTCCACCCGTTTTCGGTGTTCGATACGGCAACGCTGGGCGGCGCCGCGCTGGGGCAGACGGTGCTGAGACGCGCGCTTGAGGCCGCCGGTTTTCCGTACAGCGATTCGGAGGCGCATTCGGCGATCTATGACGCGGAACAGACCGCCGACCTGTATTGCTGGATCGTCAACCGCATCAGGCCATTGTTCGAGGTGACGCTGCCGATCACCGCCGACACCGCGGCAGACGTCATCCCATGAGCGGGCGGTCACTGCTCGGCCGGTTCCTGAGCCGGCTGCTGACGTTCATCGTCATCCTGATCCTGCTGCTGGGCGCCGCCGTGAAGTGGCGCTACGGCGGCGGCAACGATTTTCCGGCTCGCGACACGCCGCCGCAGATGCCGGCGTCCGCGCTGGAGCGCGTAGCCGATCTGCCGACCCCACCCGGCAATATCAGCGTGTCCGCGAGCGGACGGATTTTCGTGTCGCTGCACCCGGAAGCCCGCCCCGCATGGAAGGTCGTGGAGCTGGTGGACGGGCAGATGAAACCCTTCCCCAACCTCGCGTTCCAGACCGGCGAAGGTGAACCGGACAGCTTCGATACGGTGCTCGGCGTTCGCGTCGACGCGCAGAACCGCTTGTGGGTCCTCGACAACGGCAACCACGGCCTGCACCCGGCACGCCTGCTGGCCTTCGACATCGACAGCGGCGAACTCCTCGAAAATTTCAGCTTCCCGCGCGAGATCGCCGGCTACGGCTCGCACCTCAACGATCTGCAAGTGATGCCGGACGGCAATACGATCTTCATCTCCGACGCCAGCCTGTTGGCCCAGAATCCCGCGCTGATCGTCTACGACGTGGCCAACCACAGCGCGCGTCGCGTGCTCGACGAACATCCCTCCGTCACCGCCGAGTACTACACGCCGCGCGTGCAGGGCCGGCGTATGGAACTGTTCTACCTGTTCAGCGTACGCCCTGGCGTGGATGCGGTCGGGCTCGATGCGAGCGGCCTGTGGCTGTACTTCGCGCCCGTGAGCAGCCTGCATCTGTATCGGGTGAAGACCGCCGATCTGATGAACGAGTCGCTGAGCGCCAGCCAGCTCGCCAATCGCGTGGAAATCTTCGCGCCCAAGACCATGACCGACGGCATCAGTGTGGATCAGCGCGGCAACGTCTATCTGACCGACATCGAGCATTCCGCGATCGCCGTGCTGTGGCAGGATCGCACCCTCGGAACGCTGATCCAGAGCCCGCTGCTGCGCTGGCCGGATGGGTTAAGTTTCGGTCCGGATGGTGCCCTCTACATTACCTGCAGCTCGCTCCAGCAGGTGTTGGGGCGCTTGCCTGTACAGATCGATCGAGCCGCGCCGTATCAGGTCTACCGTGTTCGGGTTGGCGTGCCGGGAATTCCCGGCCGTTGATGGTGGCTGTAACCGGCAGGCTACCCAGCCCGCAGTCAGCCGTCGCCGAGTCTCTGCGGGCGCTGCCGAAGAACGGATTTTGAGGATATGAGTTCAACGCATTTTCTTCGAGCGCTCCTCGCGATGGCGCTGTGCCTGCCCGGCATCGCATCGGCCTTCGGTTTCGAGGATGTGGTGGCGCGCGCCCGGAAGCTGTCCACCCAGGCCTACGAGGCGCCGCAGAACAATCTGCCCGGCCCCTTGCGCGAAATCGACTATGACGCCTACCGCGACATCCGCTTCAAGCCCGAAAAGGCACTGTGGCGCGGCGCCAAGCTCCCGTTCGAACTGCAGTTCTTCCATCCGGGCCGCCAGTATCAGCAGTCGGTCACGGTCAATCTGATCAGCGCCGATGGCGTGCGCCGTCTGTCCTACAATCCGGACTCGTTCGACTTCGGCAAGAACAAGTTCGATCCCAGCAGCTTCGGCGATGTCGGCTATTCCGGCTTCCGCGTGCACTATCCGATCAACAAGCCGGACTTCAAGGACGAGGTCATGGTGTTTCGCGGCGCGAGCTACTTCCGCGCACTGGGCAAGCATCAGCGCTACGGGCTATCGGGCCGTGGACTGGCGATCGACACCGGGCTAATTTCGGGTGAGGAATTTCCGGCCTTCACCGAGTTCTGGGTGGTGTGGCCAGCGCCGAGCTCGACCTCGCTGGAAATCTACGCGCTGCTCGATTCGCCGCGCGCCGCCGGCGCCTATCGCTTCGTGCTGCAACCCGGCGTCAATACCAAGGTCGACGTCGAAGTCACCCTGTTCATGCGTGACAAGGTCGGCAAGCTCGGGCTTGCGCCGTTGACGAGCATGTACTACTACGGCGAGAACCAGACCTCGCCGTTCGAGGACTTCCGCCCCGAGGTTCACGATTCCGACGGCCTGCTGGTCGACGACGGCACCGGCGAGTGGGTGTGGCGCCCGCTGACCAACCCCAAGCGTCTGGTCAGCACCTCGTTCGGCACCGAAACGCTCAAGGGCTTCGGGCTGATGCAGCGAGACCGTGACTTCACCAATTACCAGGATCTGGAGACCCGCTACGACCTGCGGCCCAGCGCCTGGATCACGCCCAAAGGGGACTGGGGCAAGGGTCGCGTCGAACTGATCATGATTCCAACCAAGGACGAGACCAACGATAACGTGGTCGCCTTCTGGGTGCCGGCGACCCAGCCCAAGCCCGGTGAGGCCTTCCAATACGCCTACCGGATGTCGTTCGAGCACGACGAGCTGAGCGGTCCCGAGCTGGCGCGCGTGGTGCAGACGCGGCGCGGCCACGGCTTCCGCCGCGAACCGGACGACTCGCTGCGCATGGTCGTGGATTTTGTGGGCGGACCGCTGGCAAATCTGGCTCAAGCTGCCAAAATCGATGCTCCGGTCTGGATCAATGACAACGGAGAACTCATGGAGAAGCAGTTGCAACCCAACCCGGCGACGGGCGGTTGGCGGCTGAACCTGCGCTACCGCGTCAAGGATTCCGGCAAGCCGGTGGAGATGCGCGCGGCGCTGCGTGATGGCGACAAACCGCTCTCCGAAACCTGGAGCTATCTGCTGCCCGCCCAATGAGCACTCCTCCCGGAGCCGAGTCGATCGAGCCCCAGTCGGCATCCCGACCGAGCGTGTCCGCCGCCAGCCGCGCGGCTTTCGATGCCTACCTTGGCCGCCTGCCACTGGATGAGTCACAGCGCCGATCGCTACGCGAGGTCGCCGAGCAACAGGGTCAGGCGGCCGCCTTCGAGGAAGCCCATCGCCGTCTCGCCGGCAGCGAAGGCCCGGAAAGCTCGATTGCCCTGCGCATTCGTGGAGAACATCCGCGCGCACCGCTGGTTCGCGACCTGCAGGGGCGCTTCCGCCTGATCACCACGCCGCCGCTGAGTCGCGCCTCGATGCGACCGGAAGCGCTGTCACGCAATCTTCTGGTACGAATCGGGCGCGGACTACGCAGCCGCTTCTTCGGCAAGCGTCGCCGTCTCGCCGCGGGCGAGACCGACGCACGCAAACCCGAAACCAAGCTGCCGGCCTGGGCCGTGACCGGCACCATCCGTCGCTTGCTATTGCTGGGCCTGGTGATTGGCCAGACGATCTACGGCACCTATTTCATGACCGCGGTGCTGCCGTACCACGGTCAGGACGCGCTGGAACTGACGATCCTGATCCTGTACGCAATCCTGTTCGCCTGGGTGTCGGCCGGCTTCTGGACCGCGCTGATGGGCTTCTGGGCACTGCTTTCGGGTCGTGACAAATACGCGATTTCCGCGACGGCAGAACCCGACGCCGCGGTCGCCGACAACGTGCGCACCGCGATCCTGATGCCGATCTGCAACGAGGACGTGCATCGCGTCTTCGCGGGGCTGCGCGCCACTTTCGAATCGACGCGCCGCACCGGCCAGCTGCCGCGCTTCGATTTCTACGTACTCAGCGACAGCTCCGAAGCCGACGTCCGCGTCGCCGAGGTCGAAGCCTGGATGAAGCTGTGCGAGGAGGTGGACGGCTTCGGCCACATCTTCTACCGACGTCGCCAACACCGCATCAAGCGCAAGAGCGGCAACGTCGCCGACTGGTGCCGGCGCTGGGGCAGCGGCTACAAGTACATGGTGATCCTCGACGCCGACAGCGTGATGTCCGGCGATTGTCTGTACCGCCTGGCGCAGCTGATGGAGGCCAATCCCACCGCCGGCATCATCCAGACCGCACCGATGGCCTCGGGCCGCGACACGCTGTATGCGCGCATCCAGCAGTTCGCGACGCGCTGCTACGGACCGCTGTTCACCGCCGGGCTGCATTTCTGGCAGCTCGGCGAATCCCACTACTGGGGTCACAACGCGATGATCCGCGTGGCGCCGTTCATCCGCCACTGCGCGCTCAGCAAGCTGCCCGGCAGCGGCCCGCTGGCCGGCGAGATCATGAGCCACGACTTCGTCGAGGCGGCGCTGATGCGGCGCGCCGGCTGGGGCGTGTGGATCGCCTACGATCTGCCGGGCAGTCACGAGGAAATGCCGCCGGCGCTGCTCGACGAACTGCAGCGCGACCAGCGCTGGTGCCAGGGCAATCTGCAGAACTTCCGCCTGTTTCTGGCGCAGGGCCTGCATCCGGCCCACCGCGCGGTGTTCATGACCGGTGTCATGGCCTATCTCTCGGCGCCGCTGTGGTTCATCTTTCTGGTGCTGTCGACGACCTCGCTGGCGCGCCATGAACTGGTCGAACCCGAATACTTCTCGCAGCCCTACCAGCTGTTCCCGACCTGGCCCGAGTGGCACCCGGAATGGGCGCTGCAATTGTTCGGCGCGACCATGACGCTGCTGTTCCTGCCGAAAATCCTCGCCGCGCTGCTGCTGATCCTGCGCGGTCGCAGCAAACCGTTCGGCGGCGCTTTCAAGCTGATCGACAGCCTGCTGTTCGAAATGCTGTTCTCGGCCATCCTGGCACCGATCCGCATGCTGTTTCACGCCCGCTACGTGAGCGGTGCGCTGCTCGGCTTCGGCACCAAGTGGAAGTCGCCGCCGCGCGACGACGCTGCAACACCCTGGAGCGAGGCGCTGCGCCGCCACGGCAGCGGCACCGTACTGGGCCTGGTGTGGGCCGCGTTCGTCTACTGGCTGAACCCGACGTTCCTGTGGTGGCTGGCACCGATCGCCGGCAGCCTGATCATCGCCATTCCGATGTCGGTGTTTTCCAGCCGCGTCACGCTCGGCCGCTGGTGTCGCCAGCGCAAGCTGTTCCTGATTCCCGAGGAAACCGCCCCGCCCGAGGAACTGCGTGCGCTGGCGACGTTCCTGAAAGAGCCCGACCCCTACGAGGCCGGCTTTCTGCGCGCGGTCGCCGAACCGGTGGCCAATGCCATCGCCTGCGCATCGGGGCGTCCTCGCACCCAGATTCCAATGCCCGTGGAAGCGCAGCGGCGGGAACGCCTGGAGCAGGACCTCAAACTCCTGCCGAGCAGCCTGTCGGACACGGAACGCAACTTCCTGCTGGGCGCGCCGGACCTGCTGTCCTCATTGCATCAACGCATCTGGAGCGATCCGGCGATCCGTTCGGAATGGCGCCGGGGCGTCATCGAAGGTTCATAGTCCGGTCACCTGAGTTCAACAGCCGGTTCATACAGTGGCGCCGTCTTCATGAACGGGTCATGCCATGCAGCCCCAGACGGACCGCAACAATGGACTCACCGCGCCGCCTCGCTTCGAAGTGAGTTTCGCGAACACGCGTGCGGAGATTCTCGAAACCCTGAAACTGCGCTACCGCATCTTCGCCGGCGAAATGGGGGCACAGATCGACGGCGGGGAGGCGCATATCGACACCGACGAATACGACGCCCACTGTCGGCATCTGATGGTGCGCGAGGTCGAAAGCGGTCGCGTCATCGCCTGCACCCGAATTCTCACCGACGAGTGCGCAGCCGTCGCCGGCGGCTTTTATTCCTCCAGTGAATTCGATCTGCAGATGGTCGATGCCCTGCCCGGCCGCGTCATGGAAATCGGACGCACCTGCGTCGACGTCGAATTCCGCAGCGGGGCCGTGATCGGCACGCTGTGGCAGGGCATCGCCGGATTCATCACGCGCGAAGGCTATGACTACCTGTTCGGCTGCGCCTCGATCGGGCTCGAGGACGGCGGCGCCCGCGCGCACGCGATTCTCGACACGATCCGGCAGAAGTACTCGGCGCCGGCCTATCAACGTGTGCGGCCCTACGTGAACCTGCCGACGGCCGACGCCCGACCGACCGGCCCGGTGCGGATGCCGCCGCTGCTCAAGGCCTACGTCAACCTCGGCGCCAAGGCCTGCGGTGACGCCTATTGGGATACGGAGTTCAACTGCGCGGACGTGTTCATGCTGCTCAACGTCTCCGACCTGAATCCGCGCTATGCCCGCCACTTCCTCGACCGCGCCAGCCTGACCTCGGTGGTCGCGTCCGGGCTCGACTGATCGATCCATCGAACCCACGTCCCGGGATGACCCACAATCCTCTGCTCAGCACCGTACGGGCGCTGCGTCTGGTGCTGCACCTGATAATTGGGCTGCTGCTGGCGCTGGCGGTGCTGCTGCTGCGCAGCCGTGTCCCGCGTGACCGGCTGTCGCGTTGGTGGCTGTCGGTTCTGCTGGACGTGTTCAATATCGAGGTGGACGTGCGTGGCACGCCCTCGGCACAGGCCCCGATCCTGGTCGCCAATCACATCAGCTGGCTCGACATTCCGGTCATCGCCGCGCAGCAACAGACGCGATTCGTGGCCAAGTCCGACATCCGCGACTGGCCGATCGTCGGCTGGCTGACCACGGCCGCGGGCTCGTTCTATATCCGCCGCGGCGGCAATGTGACCGCCGCGCTACAGTCGCGCATCGAGCCGTTTCTGAACGATGGCGGACGCCTGCTGTTCTTTCCGGAAGGCACCACCACCGATGGCCGCGAGGTGGGGCGCTTTCATGCGCGTCTGTTCGGGCTGGCCACCGAAACCGGAAAGTCGATACAGCCGGTCGCCTTGCGCTACGGGAAGGGCGCGAACGGCACGGCGGTCGCGCCGTATGTCGGCGACGACGCCTTGTTCTGGCACATTCTGCGCTTGCTGCGCGAGCCGGTGCTGCGCGTGGAAATCGACTATTGCAGTCCGATCAGCATCGGCAACCGTGACCGCAAGACGCTGGCCGGACTCGCGCAGGCACAGATCCAGGCCGTGGTCGAAGCCGATTCCACGATCAAGACCACGCCGGTCGCGGCACGCCTGAGTGCCCTGGCCTGATCGAGACGCCTCGGCGGGCGCCGGACCGGCGCGATGATCGGCGTTACAATGCCGGTCCACTCAGCCCAGAGCTTCCTTTGAGCGCTCCCGACAACACCCCGCCCCGCCGCGCCCCGATCCCGCAGGGCGTGAAGCTGCGCGCCGCGGAAAAGATGGCGCGGATTCCGATCAAGATCGAAGTCACGCAGCAGGCTCCGCGCAAACCGGAATGGATACGCGCCAAGCTCGGCACCTCGCCGGAAGTTGCCCGCATCAAGGCGACCTTGCGCGAGCACAAACTGCATACGGTCTGCGAGGAAGCCTCCTGCCCGAATCTCGGTGAATGCTTCGGCAAGGGCACGGCCACCTTCATGATCATGGGCGACATCTGCACGCGGCGCTGTCCGTTCTGCGACGTCGCGCACGGCCGCCCGAATGCCCTGGATGCCGACGAGCCGCTGAATCTGGCGCGCACCATCGCCGATCTGCATCTGCGCTACGTGGTGATCACCAGCGTGGATCGCGACGATCTGCTCGACGGTGGCGCCAGCCATTTCGTCGATTGCATCCGCGAAACCCGCCGGCTGTCGCCGAGCATCCAGATCGAAGTGCTGGTGCCCGACTTCCGCGGCCGCATGGACCCGGCACTGACGATCTTCAAGGACAACTCGCCGGATGTGTTCAATCACAATCTGGAAACCGTGCCACGTCTCTACAAGCAGGCGCGTCCGGGCTCCGACTACCAGTGGTCGCTGGACCTGCTGAAGCGGTTCAAGCAGATGCACCCCAAGGTACCGACCAAGTCCGGCCTGATGGTCGGACTCGGCGAAACGATCGAGGAGATCGAGGACGTGATGCGCGACCTGCGTGCCCACGACGTGGACATGCTCACGATCGGCCAGTATCTGCAGCCTTCCAAGCACCATCATCCGGTGATGCGTTTCGTGCACCCGGACGAATTCGAGCGCCTGCGTGTGGTTGGCGAGCAGATGGGCTTCTCGCACGTGGCCAGTGGGCCGATGGTGCGCTCCAGCTACCACGCCGACCAGCAGGCCGAGGAAGTGCTGCACGCGCGGGCGGTCTGAATACGTAGAGCGAAAAAAGCTGGACTCGCGCGAAGACGCAAAGAACAGCTTAATGAGGTTTTTAAACTTTGCGTCTTCGCGTCTTTGCGCGAGACAAGGGTCTTTTTACCCTCCCCGCAAACACCCCTCCACAGCCTCGCGTCGCTGCGGCGTGCCAACGTCGAACCACAGTCCGTCGTAACGCTCGCCGCTGGCGCGGCCCGCGGCGATGGCACGGCGCCAGTACGGAACGACCGAGAACGGTCCGGTTTCGTCGCTACCGTCCAGCAGCCGCGGGCGGGCCAGCCACAGCCCGGCGGCCGTGAGACGTTCGCCGGCGTCGCCCAGGGTTTCGGATTCCAGATTGAAATCGCCCTGGGGATGATGTTCCGGATTGGGGACCAGCACCAGATGCAGAAGTCGCTCATCGGGCAATATCGCCGCCCGCGCCACCAGCTGTTCGATCGGATAGTCCGTCCAGACGTCGCTGTTGACGACCAGGAACGGTGCCTCGCCGAGCAACGGCAATGCGCGCTGGAGCCCGCCGCCGGTCTCCAGCGCGGGCCAACCTTCTTCGCTGTACTCGATCACGAGCCCGTAACGCGCCCCATCACCCAGCGCTTGTCGCAACTGTGCGCCGAGCCAGCCGAGATTGATCACCACTTCGCGCACGCCGGCCGCCGACAAGCGCCCCAGATGTCGTTCGATCAGCGTCTGGCCGGCGACCTCGACCAGCGGCTTGGGACACTGATCGGTCAAGGGCCTGAAGCGTTCGCCGCGCCCGGCCGCCAGCAGCATCGCGCGCATCAGGCGGGCCGTGGAAGTATCTGGCGTTCGAACAACTCGCTCAGCGCCGCGAACTCCGGATAGCGCGCCGCCACGTCCACCACGTAGCGCACGAAGCGCGGCGTGTCCGCCAGATACTTCGGCTTGCCGTCGCGCAGGCTCAGGCGCGCGAAGATGCCGAGAATCTTGAGATGTCGCTGCAGGCCGATCCAGTCGCAGTCGCGGCGGAACGCGGCCTCGTCGCCCAGCGGCAGTCCGGCGGCCTTCGCGTCGCGCCAATAGCGTGCAGTCCAGGCATCGACACGCGTCGCCGGCCAGGAATGGAAAGCGTCCTTGAACAGTGAAATCACGTCGTAGGCGATCGGTCCATAGACCGCGTCCTGAAAGTCGAGCACGCCCGGCATCGGCTCGGACAGCATCAGGTTGCGCGGCATGTAGTCGCGGTGCACGAAGACGCGTGGCTGTGCCAGCGCGGCGGCGATCAGGCTTTCCACAATGCCGTTCCAGGCCTCGTGTTGCGAGCCGCTCAGGGTCAGGCCGAGATGCCGTTGCAGATACCAGTCCGGGAACAACGCCAGTTCGCGACGCAGCAGGACGTCGTCGTACTCCGGCAACGCGTCGGGCCGTGACGCGCGCTGCCAGCGGATCAGCGCATCGATGGCCGCGCCCATCAAGGCATCGGCATTCTCCTCGTCGAGCACATCAAGCAAGGTCCGCGTGCCGAGATCGCTCAGCAGCAGGAATCCGTGGTCCAGATCCTGCGCCAGCACCGCCGGTACATTGAGACCGGCGGCGTCGAGCAGGCCGGCGATGCGCACGAACGGTTCGCAGTCCTCATGCTGCGGCGGCGCGTCCATGACGATCCATGAGCGCTCACGAGCCTCACCGCGGAAGTAACGCCGGAAACTGGCATCGGCCGACGCCGGAGCGAAACGCTCGAACGGATGTCCGAGCGCGGTCTGTGCCCAGTGCCGGGCCTGCTGCGCGCGCAGGTCGTCGGACCCTTCGGTGCCGATCTGTAGCGGGGAGATACTCATCTGCGCCGCAGCATATCGGGGCACAGTGCGCCAAACAATTGCGCCGCGGCGGCTCGGTCCACATACTTCGCGTCCTCAAGAATTCCGAGTACGAGACGCGCATTGCGCCTTCACCACTGCAAACTTCCGGCCCTGTTGGCATTGTCGGGCAGCTTGCTCTGCGCGCCTGCACTCGCCGAGGACGCCTCGTGTCCACAGCTTGCGGTGCCACCGCTCGAATCGAACGGTGGTTCTCCGGAGGTCACGCTGACAGCGGACAAGGCGTCGCTGCTACGCAGCGGCCTCAGCGAATTCGAGGGCTCGGTAGTGGTGACCCAGGGCGACAAACGGCTGTCGGCGGAATCCCTGTCCTACGAAGAAGCCGACGAGCGTGTGCGCGTCGATGCCGAAAGCCTGTTTCAGAGCAAGGAGATGGTGGTTCGCAGCCGGACCGCGGACCTTTATCTGGGCCGCGAAACCGGTGTGTTCATGGGCACCGAGTTCACCCTGATCGACAGCGCCGCCCGCGGCAACGCAGAGCGCCTGGAGTTGCTCGGCGAAACCCGGGCCCGGCTCGACGCCGTGGAGTACACGACCTGCGCGCCCGGTCACGAGGATTGGGTCCTCAAGGCCAGTCGCGTCCATCTGGACCGCGACGAAGGCCTCGGCAGCGCCCGCAACGCACGCCTGCACTTTGCCGGTGTGCCGATCCTCTATCTGCCGTATTTCCAGTTCCCGATCGATGATCGGCGCCGCAGCGGTTTTCTGTTTCCAACGCTTGGCGAATCCGGCAAGACCGGCCTGGACCTGCGCTGGCCGTTCTATCTGAATCTGGCACCCAACTACGATGCCCAGCTGATTCCGCGTTACATGTCCAAACGTGGCGTTCAGCTCGGCGGCGAATTCCGCTATCTGCTGCCGGGCGACTACGGCCGCGGCGAAGTCTACGGCGAACATCTGCCGGACGACGACGTCGCCCAACGCGACCGCAGCTTTCTGGAGTACGAGCATAGCGGTCTGCTCAGCGACCGCCTGGCGCTGGAGGCGAACTACGCCGAAGTCAGCGACCTGGAATACTTCGAGGATCTCGGCGGGCGCATCAATCTGTCGGCGCTGACGCATCTTGAACGGCATGCGCGCCTGACCTACCAGGCGCCGGCCGCCTACACCGTGAAGATGACGGTGCAGGACTTCCAGACGCTCGATCCGACCGTCATCAACACTGAGCAGCCGTACCGGCGACTGCCCCAGATCACCTTCGACACACTTACGCAGCGTCGCCTGTGGGCGACCCGCGCCGGTTTTTCTGGCGAATACGTGAACTTTGATGGCGATGATGTCGTCGAAGGGCAACGGGTTGCACTCGTGCCCTACCTGCGCACCGTGGTCGACAAATCGGCCTGGTACGCCACCGGACAACTGGATTTGCATCACACCGAATACAAGCTGAGCAATACCTCGGGCGGCACGGACAACGATCTGCAACGCAGCCTGCCGGTCCTTTCGGCGGAATCGGGGCTGCGCTTCGATCGTGTCACCGACAGCGGCATGCTGCAGACCCTGGAACCGCGCGCGATGTACCTGTACGCCCCGTACCGCGAACAGGACGACTTTCCGGTGTTCGACAGCGGTGAACCGGATTTCGACATCGTGCAGCTGTTCGCACGCAACCGCTTTTCGGGTACCGACCGCATCAGCGATGCCAACCAGATCACCGGTGCCGTCACCACGCGGCTGCTCGATCCGGACAGCGGACTGGCGCGCATCTCGGCCACCTTCGGTCAGATCCTGCGCTTCGACCCTTCGCAGGTATCGCTTCCCGACAGCGAACCGCCGGACGAAGGCGCGACCGATGTGCTGGCGGCCGCGGAAGTGAAGTATTCGAAGTACCTGTCGACCAGCGCGACGGTGCAATGGTCGCCGAGCGCGAGCGAGTTCAACCGTTTCGCCACGGGGCTCAAGTACCGTCGCGACGGACGGCGCTTCGAATTCGCCTACCGCTATCGCCGCGACATTCTTGAACAGTCCGACCTGCTGGCCGCCTTTCCGATCGGTGGACGCTGGGATGTGATCGGTCGCTGGCGCTATTCACTGACCGACAACAGCACCATCGAATCGCTGGCCGGTTTCGAATACGAAACCTGCTGCTGGACCGCCCGCACGACCTGGCGGCGATACATCAGCAGCACGCGTGGCGACTACGACAGCGGCATCTATCTGCAACTCGAACTCAAGGGGCTGGGCGCGATCGGCTCCGGCTTCCAGGACCTGCTCGATTCACAGAACGAATACCGCGAATGAGGCCGAAGCCTCCAGCGCTAACGGGCTCGGAGCCCATGCTAGGCTTGCGGGCTGAACTCACCATCGGCCTCAGCGGCATCCTGAAAACACCGCACGAATCCATGAAACCAAAAAAACTCCTGCTGTGCCTCGCGCTCGTGCTGATCCCGGCCCTGGCGCCCGCCGCCCAGCCGCTGGACCGCATCGTCGCGGTCGTCAATGACGGCGTGGTCCTGCAAAGCGAACTCGACATCGCCATGAATACGGCCCAGGAACAGATCAAGAGTCGTGATCTGGCCGCACCGCCGGTCGACATCCTGCGCCAACAGGTTCTGGAACGGCTGATCGTGACGCGCATCCAGACCCAGCGCGCCGGCGAAATCGGAATTCGCGTCGATGACCGCGAACTCAATGAAGTGCTGACCAACATCGCCAAGCAGAACGGGATGGCGCTGGCCGAATTCGCGCAGTCGATCCGCGAACAGGGCGGCGACTACCTCGCCGTGCGCGAACAGGTTCGCGACGAAGTGCTGATCCAGCGCCTGCGCGCACGCGAGGTCGAAAGCCAGATCAACGTCTCCGAGCAGGATATCGCCTTCGAACTGGCCAACCAGAAGGAAGATGACAAGGAGGTCCGCCTCGGCCACATCCTCGTCGCCGTGCCGGATGGCGCCTCGGCCGACGAACGCGACGCCGCCCGCGCCAAGGCAGAAGCGCTGCGCCAACGCATCATCGACGGCGAAGACTTCGCCCAGGTCGCCATCGCACAGTCCGACGGCCAGCAGGCGTTGCAGGGCGGCGATCTCGACTGGCGCCGTCTCGGCGATCTGCCGACGCTGTTCAGCGAGAACGCCCGGAAACTGTCGGAAGGCGAGATCAGCCCGGTACTGGAGGCCACCTCCGGCTTCCACATCCTGATGCTCAACGGCCTGCGTGGCGGCGAGCCACGCCGCATCGTCACCGAGACCAAGGCCGCGCACATCCTGCTGATGCCGAACGCGATCCGCGACGAAGAGGCGACCCGCCTGCAGGCGCGTGAAATCTACGACCGCCTGCAGGGCGGCGAAGACCTGGCCGACCTCGCGCGCCAGTACTCGGACGATCCGGGGTCCAAGAATTCGGGCGGCGAGCTGGGCTGGCAGCCTCCGGGCGTGTTCGCACCGGAATTCCAGATTCGCATCGATCAACTCCAGCCCGGCGAGATTTCGCAGCCGTTCCGCACCCAGTTCGGCTGGCATGTCGCCAAGGTTCTGGATCGCCGCAGTCGCGATGTAACCGAGGAGTCCCAGCGTGCGCGTGCACGCCAGGCCATCGTCAACCGCCGCATGGCCGAGGAATACGATGTCTGGCTGCGCCGCCTGCGTGACGAAGCCTACGTCGAATACCGACTGGCCGACGGTTCGGTGAGCACCACCTCGCCCGGCGGCTGACGCCGCGCCGTCAATGACTGCCGGCCACGCTCCGCGCCTGCTGCTCACTCCGGGCGAACCGGCCGGCATCGGTCCGGACCTTACGGTTTCGATCGCGCAGCAGCAATGGCCGGCGCGGCTGGTCGCCATCGCCGACCCAGAGCTGCTCGCGGCACGCGCGCGCACTACCAGGCAGTCGCTGCGCATCCACACCGTGGACACACCCGACGCGGCGCCCCCCCACCGTGCCGGCACGCTGTGCGTCTGGCCGGTCGCACTCAGGGCCCCGGTACGGGCTGGGCATCTCGACGCCGCCAACGCCGGCTATGTGCTCGATACGCTGCGCGAAGCCGCCTGCGCCTGCCTGGACGGACGAGGCGATGCCATGGTCACCGCGCCGGTGCACAAGGGCATCATCAATGACGCCGGCATCCGGTTTACCGGCCACACCGAGTTTCTGGCCGAACGCTGTGGCAGCCCGCTACCGGTGATGATGCTGAGCGCACCACTGAGCGACGGCAGCGAACTGCGCGTCGCCCTGGTCACCACACATCTGCCGCTGCGCGAGGTGCCCAGCGCCATCACGCCGGACCGACTGTCCGCGGTGGCACGCATCCTCGATCGGGATCTGAAGCAAAAGTTCGGCATCGAACGGCCGCGCATCCTGGTCAGCGGGCTCAATCCTCACGCCGGAGAATCCGGACACCTCGGGCGCGAGGAGATCGACACGATCGTGCCCACGCTCGAACAACTGCGCCTCGAGGGCCTGGACCTGCATGGCCCCCTCCCCGCCGATACGCTGTTCACACCCCACCAGCTGCAGGGCGCGGACGCCGTACTGGCGATGTATCACGATCAGGGGCTGACGGTGCTCAAGTACTGCGGCTTCGGTCGTGCCGTCAACCTGACCTTGGGCCTGCCGATCGTGAGAACATCGGTAGACCACGGAACCGCGCTGGATCTCGCCGGCAGCGGCCACGCCGACAGCGGCAGTTTCGAGGCCGCGATTGCGCTTGCGATTCGCCTGAGCCGGAGGCAGCCGGGGAGCCGCCGTGATTGAACCCGGCACGCGGCCGCCGCTCGCGAAAAAGCGCTTCGGCCAGAACTTTCTGCATGACCAGAACATCATCGCGCGCATCATTCATGCGATATCGCCCAAGCCCGGGCAGGCGCTGATCGAAATCGGGCCGGGCCGCGGCGCGCTGACCAAGCCGCTGCTGGCGGCCGGCGAAAAGCTGCAGGTCATCGAGCTCGATCGCGACGTGATCCCGTTCCTGCAGGCGCATTGCGAGCATCACCCGGGCCTGGTGATACATCAGCGCGACGCGCTCAAGGTCGATTTTCCGTCTCTGGCGCCGGGGCAGCCGCTGCGCGTGGTCGGCAACCTGCCCTACAACATTTCCACACCGCTGCTGTTTCACCTGCTGCAGTTCGCCGACCACATCCGCGACATGCACTTCATGCTGCAAAAGGAAGTCGTCGACCGCATGGTGGCCAAGCCCGGCGGAGGCGACTATGGGCGGCTCACGGTCAGTCTTGCAGCGCGCGCCGAGTGCGTCTCGCTGTTCCGTGTCAGCCCCGGCGCCTTCCACCCAGCGCCCAAGGTGTATTCGGCCGTCGTGCGAGTGCGGCCGCGCCCTGCCCCGTTCGCGATACCGGATTTCGGCGTCTACGACCGTATTGTCACGGCCGCTTTCGGGCAACGGCGCAAAACGCTGTCCAATGCACTCAAGGGGCTGCTGGACAGCGACCAGATTCGGGCCGCGAACGTCGACCCCTCGCTGCGGGCGGAACGCCTTTCGGCCGCCGAATTCGGCGCGCTGAGCTGCCAGCTCGTGGCAGACGCTGGATCGGCGCAGAAGCCCGAGCCTGGGGCACAATAAGCGAGCTTGCGGTGCACCCGACACCGCGCGGAGGAATACATGATCTACAAACATCTGCTGGCCGCCATCGAAACGCATGACGAAGGCGAGAAGATGCTGGTCAAGGCGCGCGATCTGGCACGCGGCTTCGGTGCCTCACTGAGTCTGATTCACGTGGTGGAGTATCTTCCGATCGATCCGGCCGGCGACGCACTGCTGGCGACGCCGATCGACCTCTGCAGTGAGCGTGCCGAGTTCGCCGAGACGCGTATCGGCGAATGGTGCGACCGCAACGATCTCGATCGCAGCTTCCTGCGCGTGGTGATCGGCTCGATCACCCCGGAAATTCTGCGCGCCCAGCAGGAAACGCGAGCGGACCTGATCGTGGTCGGTCATCATCCGCGCCACGGTCTTTCAGCGCTGTTCAGTTATACCGACGATGGCGTGCTGCACCGCGCCAGCTGCGACGTGCTGGCGATTCATTTGGACGACTGACGGCCGCCGCCGACGACGCTGAACTGCGCCAGAAACTGCTCCGTGTCGTCGACGGCAATCGGTTCGCCCAGCACCGGACCGGCCACCCAGGCGCCGCCGAGTGCCGCCAGCATGTCGCGTTGCGCGGGGTGGGTCAGCCCCGAGGCGATCACTCGCTTGTTGTGACGTTTCGCCATCGCCATCACCGCCTTGGCCGTCGCGCTCGCATTCTCGTTGGCCGGCAGCCCGGCGATGCAAGCCGGTGCGAGGCTCACGAAATCGGCCGGCAGATTGCCCAGGGTGTTGAGCGCGTTCGCGCCATTGCCGACCTCGTTGACACAGAACCGGACGCCAGCGCCGCGCAACAGCGAGAAGCCGGGCTGCGGCATGACAGCGTTATCGGCCAGCGCGGCCTCGCTGCAGCCGACGATCAGAGACATCGGCGGCACCGCATAGCGCTGCATCACGTCCAGCATGTGGCTGCACAGTCCGGCGTCGTGCAGCTGCCAGTCGAGCATGTCGATGATCACCGGCACCTCGACCGGCCGATTGCCACGGCAGCCCGCGTAGAACTGTCCGTGCCGTTGCAACTGCCACAGCAGCTGCCGCTCGACCTCCCCGATGTGGGCCGCCAATTGCAGCGTCTCGGACTCCCCGATCTCCCCGTACGTGCCGTGCTGCCAGATCGTCGAAAGGCGCATCGCCACCAACTCGTCGCGGGCGGCTGCGTACAGCGGCTCGTAACGCAGCCGCAGCTGATCGAGTGCCGCAGCGTGATTGAGGTCGCGTTCCAGAACGATGCGCCGCGCGGTCTCCGCACTGGTGTCGGCGGCAAACATCTTGTAGCCGGCACGGCCCGCCTTCTTGGCCTCGAACATCGCCTGATCGGCATGCCGCAGCAGCGACTCGGGATCCGACTCGTCCGCCGGATAGACCGTCACGCCGATGCTGACCGTCACCACCAGCGTATAGCCATCGACGCTCATCGGGCGACGGAAGGCCTCCACCATTTTCTGCGCCAGCACTTCGGCATTGCCGGGCTCGTTGAGACCAGGCATCAACACCACGAATTCGTCGCCCGCCAGCCGCGCCACCGTATCGGAGCCGCGGACGCTTGCGCGCAGGCGCTCGGCGACCATCTGCAGGACATGGTCGCCCGCCTCATGTCCGTAGTTGTCGTTGATCGCCTTGAAGCGGTCGAGGTCGACGAACATGACACCGAGCAGGCGACGCGAACGCTGTGTCAGCAGTACGGCCTGGGCAAGACGGTCATGCAGGACAGGCCGGTTCGGCAGTCCCGTCAGCGCATCGTTGTGGGCCAGGTGCTGCAGGCGTTCCTCGGCTGCCTGGCGCTCGGTGATGTCGGACACCAAAGCCATGTAGACCGGCGGTTCCTCGTCACGCGAATAGCTCAGACGGACTTCGACCGGATAGCTGCTGCCATCGATGCGCTGATGCGCGGTGCGGTACACCACGTTCTCGTCCTCAAGGCCGCGCAGCCGGCTGAGATGCCCGTAGAAGGCTTCCGGATCCATGTCGGGCGCGAGTTGCAATGGCGTCATCCGCGACAGCTGCTCGATGCGGAAGCCGAGATTGCGTCGTGCGCTCTTGTTCACGTCCAGCAGATAGAGCGACTGCGCGTCGAACACGTAGACCTCCTCGGCCGCACTGTCGAGCAGGCGGCCGAGACGCAGGCTGAGATTGTCACTCTTGAGACGATCCGTAATGTCGCGGACGATGATGACGTGGCCGTCCTCGCGGGCACCTACTCCCGGCAGCACCATGGCCTCCACCAGCAGCTCCACCGGAAACGTGGTGGCGTCCTTGCGCCAGCCGACCACACGCGGCAATTTGCTGCGCTGAGCTGACGACAGGTAATCGCTCAGGCGGATGCCGGGCGTGTTGAGGAACGGCACCGGCATCAGCTTGGTCATCGTCGCGCCGGCGAGTTCGTCACGGGTGTAACCGAACATGCGCATCGCCCTGAGATTGGCGAAGCGAATCACGCCAGCGGCATCGGTGGTGAGCACGCCCTCGACCAGATGGTCGATGATGCCGTGCGTCAAACGCGACTGGCGGCGAATGTCCTCGATCGCCTTCTGGCGCGCGCCGATATCGCGGAACATGAGAACCGCGCCGTCGACGCCACCACCCTCGTCGCGCGTCAATGTGGCCATGGTTTCGACATGGCGAACCACGCCGTCGCGCGCGCGCAGACGACATTCCTCGGGTGGCACCGGCTCCTTGTCATGCAGCGCCCGTTCCACCGGCGTGACCAGGGGTTCATCGTCCAGTCCCAGGGGATGAAACACGGAGTAGATCAGGCGGCCGATCGCATCGGCCTGTGCCCATCCCGTCATCTGCGCCGCCAGCAGGTTCATGTCACGCACCCGCGCGTCGCGCGTCACCGATATCATCGCGTAGGACAGCTGAGACAGCGAATCGATCTCGGCCGGCAGCTGCTGCACCGCATCGTCGGAAGCCGGCGGAGTGTCACGTACGGCGGTACGCAGGCGATGCGCCCAGCGCGGTTCCATGACAGCGCCGCGGCGTGACAGAACAAACAGCAACAGCACCAGCGGCAGGCTCAGAGCCAGGCCGACAATGCCAAACCAGCGCAGACGGGCAACGGCCTCGTCGTGCACCACGCGCCGCGTCGGCTCGACCAGTACCAGGTCCAGCGTGGCCAGGGTGCGGCCCTCGCTCATGACTGGTACTTCGACCCGGTCGCCGGCCATCTCGTACAGGGATTCGCGGAAACGGCCGTTGACCGGCGAGGACAACAGCGGCAAGGCCAGCGCGTCGTAGGCACCGGCGCGTGCCAGCTCGATTCCACCGAGCGCGCGAACCGATACGGACTTGAACCCGAGGCCGTCATCGCTCAGAAGCTGTGAAACCGTGCCCTGAAGCTCGGCGACGCCGCCGCCGCTGACCAGTACCGTGGCCACGGCCGCCTGCGCAGTCTTGAGCGCATGCTCGCGGTCGAGCTGTTCCTGCAGCGCCTCGCTCTGCCAGAGGCTGGAGATGGCGGCGACGATCAGCAACAGTCCAAGCAGCCAGGCCAATCCCAAGCCCAGCGCTGCGATTCCCGGACGCCTTAGCCACTCCCCCCATTTCCACATGAATCGAGTCTAACCCGGGGTCGGGGTTCTGTGCGGAGACAAACTGAGTAGATCAGACGCATCGCACATCGGGTGCGACACGATGAGCACCGCCGCCGGATGTCAGTTGCTGCCGCCGCCGTCCTGGACGAAGCGCTCACGCTCGAAGGTTTCGGGAATCGGATACTCGAAGCTTTCGAGATAGCGCTGGTAGACGCGGGCCGCAACCTCGCCGGACAGCGGCTCAGGTGCCCCGATCGCAGCATTGTTGCTGGTCTGCAGATCAAGCCAGGCTTGGGTCTCAACACCCACGGCGGGCGTCTCCGCAGACGCCAGAGCCGAAACGCAGAACAGGACCACCGATATCAGATAGCGCATGACTTACTCCCAAAAGTTCAGTTCGTGACCGCTCATTGCGATCCGGCCGCGACGGTCCGCGACCGCAGAGACGCGGCCTGACGGCGCAATACCGTCAAGGCCGCGTTGTCCAGTCCGCCCGACGCGGCCACCCGTCGCACGCCCGCCTCATCGCCGGTCAGCATCAGCAGAATCAGCAAATTGTTGCGTGCCCGACCGTTGCCCGGCGCCAGTTCCATCGCCGTTGCCAGTTCGGTGAGCGCAGCCTCGTAGCGGCCCGCCTGCATCAGGGCGTAGCCGTAATCGTTGCGCATCTCGATATCGGTCGGCCGCTGGCTCACGGCAGTACCCAGATAGTCGATCCCGGCGGATGGATTGTCGCGCACGTAAATCAATCCCAGGCCGTGGTTGGCCTCGGCCGAATAACGGCCGCGCAGCAGGCGTCGGTAGATCTGCGTCGCCTCGGTATTGCGTCCCAGCTCACGCAGGCCCTCGGCTTCCAGCATGCTCAGCTCGTCGCTGTCGCCGTTGCGATTGCGCAGATCCTGTATGTGCGCAAGCGCCGCGTAATACTGCTTGCGCGCGAGCATCGTGCGCACCAGATCGGTATGGACGCCCGCGACCTCGTCCTCGGTCGACGGCTGGTCGATCTTCACCGAGCTTTCCGTGCCCGACATCCGCTGTGGCGCAGCGCAGCCGAGCAGCACGGTCGTCAGCAGCAGACCGAGCCAAAGCCTTGTCATCCGGCAACACCTCGCAAGGCGCGCACGATGGAAACGAACGCGGGGCCGCCGACGAAGATCATCAGAGCCGGAAAGAAAAACAGGATCATCACTACGGTCATGCGGCCGGAGGTGAGATTCACGCGTTCGCGCAGGTCCAGCGAGCGGCGTTCTTCCAGCAGTTTGAGCACGTCCAGCAGCGGTTCGCGGACTTCGCCGCCGTAACGGTCCACCTGCCGCAGGACACCCAGAACACTGGCCAGATCCGCCACTTCCAGGGTATCGCTGAGATTCTTGAAGACATCACCGGTATCGGCGCCGGCCTCGATCTGGCGCATCGCGATCCCGCATTCTCGGCCCAGTTCCGGCAGCACGCCGCGCCCCTCTTTGACCAGGCTGCTGAGCGCCTGACGTGTCGACAGCCCGGCTTCGAACAGCAGGACCAGCAAATGAATGAACAGCGGCACCTCGGACCGGATCTGCTCGCGACGGCTGGTGGCCGATGAACGCAACATCATGCGTGGCAACAGAATCGAAATCGCCATCAGCGCGAAGCCGAACAACAGCCACAACACCGGTCGCATGCGTTCGCCGAACAGCAGGTAGGCGACGATCAGCACGATCGCCGCGAGTACCGGTGTCAAGGCCTGCGCGATGTAGAAATTGTTGCGCGCATCGACGGAGCGCCAGCCGGCCTGCGCCAGCAGCTTGGGCGTTTCCTGCTTGGTATCGACGAAATTCTCGACGCGCCGACCGCCGCTGGCGATGCTGCCGAGCAGCTTGGGATCATCATCCTGTGCATCGGCCTCGGCATCCGTGTGGTGACGTTCGGGGTCGAGCCGGCGTGAGATGCGCTGCGTCTGCCGCGTTTGCGAAAACACCAGAATCAGCACGGCAACCGCGATGGCGCCGACCAGAATCGCCGCCGCCACCAGCAAGGCAAACAGTTCGGGGCTCATCAATCTGCGTCCTCCACACCGCGCAGCATTCGCCACAGGACGTAGACACCGGCCACTTGCAGACCGGCCGTTGCCATCAGCGTGATCTTGCCGCCCGTCGTCATCCACATGTCGGAGTAGTAACCCGGATTACGCGCCAGGATGTAAAGCGTCAAGCCAATAGGGACAATCGCAAGCACCAGCGCCGAGAATCGCGTCTCGGCCGTCAGCGCGCGCAGTTCCCGTGCCGCCAGCTCCCGGTTGCGAATGGCCGTGATCAAACTGCGAACCACATTGCGCATGCTGCCACCGTAGCGGCGGTTGATCGAGGCGGCGATCGCCATGACCTTGAGGTCGCGCATCCGATAGATATCCGCGTACTGGCCCAGGACCTCGTCGACCGGCGCACCGAGGCGCACCTGGCGCGAAATTCTCAGAAAGAGAGTCCGAATCGGGTCGCGACTGTCGTTGGCTGCGGCGAACAGCGCCTCGTCCAGGGTGTTGCCGGCCACCAGCACACGCATGGCCGATTCCAGGAAGTCGGGCAGCTGCTCCAGAATCCTCGCTCGCCGCTTCGCACCCTGGCGTTGCAACAAGCCGTAGCCGAAGACCAGCAGGATCGCCAATACCGCAAGCCCCACGAGCACACCCAGCGCCAGCGGCAACAGGATCAGCAAGACCACGAGCACAGCCAGACCGATCGCGATCGAACGCGGCGTGGCGTCCGAACCGGTACGCCAGACGAAGTGGTAGACCGGCCGCAACCAACCCTCGTCGCCGTCTTCGATCGGCGAGGGCAAACCGGCGTCCTCGCCCGCGCGCAGACGCAGCAGTACTTCTTCCTGCTTTTCTCGGCGACCCGCGCGTGCCCACAGAATGAACGCCGAGACCACCAGCGCAAACGCAGCGAGCGCAAATATCCAGATCATTTCCTGGCTCATGACGGGCCCCCTGCTGCGGCTGGGTCACGCAGATCGAGATGCCGCCCTTGCTCTGCGTCGTAGCGAAACACCGGGCGCACCCGGATTTCACCGCGATCGAGACCTTCGATTTCGGTGATCGCCATCACCCGGCGTTCGCCGCCGGCGAGTCGGCTGACGTGTACCAACATCTGCACGGCGCTGGCGATCTGCCCGCGCAGGGTGAGCTCGCTGCCGCTGAAGCCGGCAAAGCCGGCGAGCAGCTCGATACGATGAATTGCGTCCGCTGGACCATTGGCGTGAATCGTGGTCATGGAGCCGTCGTGCCCGGTATTCATGGCCTGCAGCATGTCGAGCACCTCATCTCCACGAACCTCGCCGACGATGATGCGATCCGGGCGCATACGCAGGGCGTTACGTACCAGATCGCGTGCGTTCACGGCGCGCTGGCCTTCGAGGTTGGGCGGACGTGTTTCCAGACGCACCGTATGGCCATGGGTGAGACGCAGTTCCGCGGCATCCTCGATGGTGATGATGCGTTCGGAGTTGGGAATCCACTGCGACAGCATGTTGAGAAATGTGGTCTTGCCCGAGCCCGTGCCGCCGAGCACGATGGTGTTGATCCGTCCTTCGACCCGTTCGCGCAAATAAGTCAGCGCCGCTTCGCTGATGCTGCCGCTGCGGATCAGGTCGGCCGAGGACAGCGGCTGCTTGCGGAACTTGCGGATCGACAGGCAGGGCCCGTCGAGTGCGACCGGCGGGATGATCGCATTGACGCGCGAGCCGTCCGGCAGACGTGCGTCGACCATCGGTGTGGATTCGTCGATACGGCGACCGATCGGCGCCAGAATGCGCTGAATCACACGGATCACGTGATTATCGTTGTTGAAGCGCACCGGCACGCTGTAGAGGCGCCCGGCGCGTTCCACGAAGACGCTGTTGGGCCCGTTGACGACGATGTCGTTGACCTCGTCATCCTCGACCAGCGACTGGATCGGGCCATAGCCGACCAGTTCGTCCAGCGCATCCACGGCCAGGGCTTCGGATTCGCGCTGGTTGACCGGCAGTCGCTGCTCGACCACATAGCGACGCACATTGTCGAACACGAAGCGCTCGACGCGCTCCGCCGGCCAGGTGTCGATGTCCAGATTGCGCTCTTCGATCAGCGCGATGATGTGCCGATGCAGGCTGGCCTTGAGCGTCTGGTACTGGTCGCTGAGTCGAAAGCGGGAGAGTTCCGGATTGGCCGTCATCGCATCACCCGAACAACTTGCCGATCAAACCGCTGGGTGGCGCCGTGGCCGTATCGGCACCGGTCTTGAGCGCCTTGGCCACGGCGCCCACATCAAGGCAGTACGGGTCCTTGGGCGCCAGGGAATACAGGGATTCGCCCGAATTCATCGCCTGAATGCGGTTGGTGCTCTGCCCGGAAAGCGTGGCGAACATCGGCAGGTCCAGCAGTCGCGCCAGGTTTTCCGGATCCAGACCGATGCGGCGGCGGAACCGGTCCACCACCAGTACCGTACGATCGAGCGCGCAGTCCTTGAGACGCAGGGCGCGCAGCAGATGCTTGCTGTGGCGCGAGCGCAGAATCGACTGATCACTGAGCATCAGCGCACGATCGGACTGGCCGACCAGGGTCGACAGCGCCTCCAGTGGCAGCGAACCATCCAGCGCCAGCACGGTGACCGTGAACAGTCCACGCAGAACCTCAACCAGCTTCAGGAAGTCATCGACCTCGAACTGCGGGCGCCCTACCAGATCTTCCGGCAGCGACAGAACGTAGATCCCGGACTCGTGGCGTGAAAATGCCGTGTCGACCAGGGTCTGGTCGCAGCGGTAGACGTCGTTGACCGCGTCCAGCACGCTGTACGACTGATTGAGATTCAGAAACACAGATGCTGATCCCGGCGGGCAGGCCATGTCCACCAGCAGGATGCGCTCGCCGGACAGGCCGCCGTCGGCAAAACCGAGCGCCAGATGTTCGGCGAAGAACGCGATGCCGTCATAGGGCTGGGCCGCGAATGTGGTGTACAGCTTGCCCTGCCCGGCGTTGCGCGGCGCGGACACCACGGTGCGGCGCAGAACCTTGGACAGCAGCACCGACAGATTGTCGTCATCACGCTGCAGCACGAAGAAATCGCGGGCACCGGCACGCATCGCGGCCAGCACGATCTCGGGACGTCCTTCGGCACCGAGCCCGACCACCGGAACATCCGGGTAGCGTTCCAGCAGCCGTTCGACCATGGTCGCCCGCTGCGACGACGATCCGCCATCGAACTCGAACAGGGCGATATCGATTTCGCCGAGATTGGCGACGCGCTCCAACAGGTCCTCCGCGTCGAGCGGACGCACCCAGGAGAATTCCACGGTATTGCCGACCGCAGCCTGCAGCCAGCTCAGGTAGACCGGATCATCGGCAACGACAATTCCATGCGTCTTCACAAACGAGGCTTCCCTGTCATTCTCGGAATAATCATTCCCGGTACGTGAAACGGCAGCGATCGTTCAGCGGCCAAAGCCGAATTCGGCTTCGTCGAAATCGCCGCGCTCCTGGAAGATCAACTGATCGAAGCGCGGACGATAGGCGTCGTAACGCTCGCCCGGCAGCGGCGGCAGACGCGCCTCGCGACGCATCGGACGCACCAGATGCGGCGTGACCACCATGATCAATTCCTTGTCGTTGCGCGACACGGTGGTGGACTTGAAGAAGGCGCCGAGTATCGGCACGTCGCCCAGCCACGGCACCTTGTCGACATTCGACAGCATATTGCTGCTGACCAGGCCGGAAATCACGAAACTCTCGCCGTCACCGAGTTCGACCGAGGTTTCGGTGCGCCGCACGTTCAGCGCGGGCACCGCCACACCGCTGATCGAGATGCCGGCCGAGTAGTCGAGTTCGCTGACTTCCGGCGCCACGCGCAGCGCAATCCGCTGCCGCGAAAGGACCGTCGGCGTCAGACTCAGGCGCACACCGAACTCCTTGTACTGCACGGTGATGCCGCCGGACGAAACGCCGCTTTGCGCAACCGGCACCGGGAATTCACCGCCGGCGAGGAAGGTGGCGGTCTGGCCACTGGTGGCCGTCAGGCTGGGTTCGGCCAGGGTGCGGGAAAGACCTCGCCCTTCGAGCATGCTCAGCACGCCGAGTATGCCGTTCGAGGCATCGCCGATCACCAGATTGAAGGCGTTCTGCAAGGGCACGAAGCCGGACGAACTATTCAGTGTGAAGCCGCTGTCGCCGCCGACCACACCGCTCAGCGTACCCGGAGGCGCCAAGCCCGCGGTCGTGTTGGCGGTGTTCTTGAATACGTTCAGACCGAAGCGCTGCGCCGTGGTGCGATTGACCTCGGCGACGCGGATTTCGGTGGTGACCTGGGTTTCCAGCGGGATCGTGCTGCTGTCGCTGACCGGCGCTTCAGCGCCGCCTTGAGCGGCATTGAGCGCACGCCGATGTGCGGCCAGATTCGGCAGGCTGCCGGACAGGCGACGCCCGGTATCGATTTCCGCGCCGGCGAGTTCCGGGTCGGGCGTGCGTGAGGCCAGCGGATCGGACGGCGGGCTCACGCGCACACGCAACTCAGCGGGATCGGCCGCGCCCTGCTTCCAGACCATCAGGCTGGTGATGCCCTGCGCCTTGCCGGTGATCAGCAGCTCTCGCCGATTGATCACATTGACATCGGCAATCGCGGGGTCGCCAACGGCGACCCGGATCACGCTCGCCGACTCGCGCATCAACTTGTGCGCCCCCACGTCCACCTGGACGAGGGTAGGAACCGCCGCGACCGCGGCGCCGGCCCAGAGCATTCCCCCGAACAACAGCGTTCCAAGAACTCGCTTGATCATGACTGGCCCTTCTGAGTATTCGTCGATGTGGGTCGGGATTCGAGCCTGCGGCTCATTCGTACACCGTCTGCACATCGGTGCCGCGATACACATAAACCTTGTGCCGTGGCTTGACCTGCGCCGGGGGTGGCTTGACCGCCGTCAACTGCTCCGCCGTGATCGCCATGTCCGGCACTTTCTTCGCTGCGTCTGCGGCCTTGGCCTGCTCCGTCATCGGCAATTTACCGGTGGCTTCGACCGCTTCGAGATCGGCCATCGTCACCTCCGGCACGCCGAGGCTCTGCCCGTGCAGTGCCAGACGCACGTCGCCCAGGCTGATGCCGAGCATCAGACGTGTCGTATCGTTTTCCGGAACCGCCACCACCGCAGTGCGCTGGCGGCGGCGCTTGTCGTCATCCTCTTCCTCGAGCCCCTCGGGGCGGTCGATGATGCGCTCCTCATAAGCCAGTACGCGGATGTCCTTGAGCAGGATTCGCGACTGCGCCTTGGTGTCGCCGCTGCCCCGCACGTACATCAGCACGTCGACGATATCGCCCGGCCGCAGGAAACCGCCGACAGCGATCACTTCGGAGATTTCCATGGAGATCGCCCGATGGCCTTCCGGAATCACCCGCGCCAGCGCATTGCCTTCCTGAAAATAGCGGCCGGTGACCGGTGCTCCGGCGTCGATATCGAGCAGCGGCACCTTGCCGACGACCTGGTCGAGCGTCGTGAAGTGGCCCTCCGGCAGAACCGCCACCGGCGCCACCAGCACCGATTCGCGATCGATCGGCTTGTAGGCCGCCAGTGGCTTGGTCGCCACCACCGCCAATGTCTTGGGCTCCGACGGTTCGGTCTGAGCGGGCGCGGCGGCCTGCTGATTCTTGGCCGCGTACTGGCGGCTGATGTTGTAGGCGGCAAACGCGAGCACGATCGCCAATAGCACGGTGATCGCGGCGACAATTCTCAAGGCTGTACTGCTCATGTCCTGGCCTCGTGGCGGAATAAGTCCGGAAACGATGAATCAGATGTTGGCATTCGCGGTTGCGGCCACGATGTCGGGGAAACGCGGAACCGGCCCTACCAGCGGGAGGTCGACCACCGGAAACAGGCCGACAGTATTGAACTGCAGGCGAACCAGCACGGTATCGTCGACACCGTCGTCATCGGGAAAGGAAGGTTCGATCGTCAGGCGCTCGAGTTGACTCGGCGAAAGCCATGACAGGTTCTGATAGACCACTGCACGAACGCGCGCATCGATGTCGGCGAGGTATTCGCCCTCATCCGCACGCGGCGCGACGGCCACGGCAGCCTCCGCCCCGACCTGAGCCGCGTAGTGGACCGCAGTGGTGAGCAGGAACAGAAAGGAATAGGTAATCACACCGTAGACCAGCATGAACAGAAGCGGGAATACGAACGTGAATTCGACAGCGGCGCTGCCGTGCTGCCTTTTTCTGAGTATCCCCATCCCTAGGCCCCCAAAGTTCACGATGCGCGAGGCATCACTCTTGAATCTCCAATCAGGTGATCAGGAATTCCGGACCACCCAATATCACAAACCAGACACCGGCTGCTATGGCCAGTCCGGCTGGGATGCGCCGTTTGCCTGTACCTGCTGCATTTCGAGCGGCAAGCAACAATAGCAGGCTGGCGAGTCCCATCAGCAAGGCGGCGATCAGCAGCATCCAGAGCACACCCGTCGCGCCAAGAAGCAGGCCAAGCACCGCACTGAACTTGACGTCTCCGGCACCGAGCCCCCCGGCCAGATAACCACTCAAGGGTATCAGCCCCCCCAGCAGAAATCCGATTCCACAGGACACCAGTCCCGCACCATGCCAGCCGTGGCTATCCGTCGCCAGTGCGACAAGCGCGAGCAACAATCCCGCAAGGGATGCAACATTCGGAATTCGGGCGCTGGCCGCGTCATAGAATCCAACGGCCAACGCCCACAATCCAACCGCGAGCGCCACTTTGAAAATGGTGCGATCAGCCGATTACTCTACTTGATCGGCACCAGTACTGATCTGCACTTCAGCTTTATCCCAAATGCCACCCAGCGCTGGCCCGATAACAATCAATGCGCCGATCATCACAACGGCGATCAAACCCACGATCAAACCGTATTCGATGGCGGTGGCGCCTTCCTCGTCCCGAACAAACTGCTTAACTTGCTTGAACATCGTTCGACTCCTGTCATAAAACCCGAGAATGGGCGCTTCGCACCCGCAGGCCTATAATTGGGCCCGGCCTGCAAACCGTCAAAGCTGCTGACCGCGTCAATCCCTACCGCTCGTCGGCTTCGCAGCCCGGCGCAGCCGTTGATACCGCTAGCTCTTGCCGGTTGTCGGCGACACCCCTGCCACGATCTAAGCACGAAATGACCACCTACGCGATCGGCGATATCCAGGGATGCCACGATGAACTCCGTGCCCTGCTCGACCAGCTTCGGTTCGAACCGGGCCGCGACCGTTTGTGGTTGGCGGGCGACCTGGTCAACCGCGGGCCCGATTCCTTGAAAACCCTGCGATTCGTCCGTTCACTCGGCGATTCGGTGCACGCGGTACTCGGCAATCACGACCTGCACCTGCTGGCCTGCGCTTCGGGCACGGAGACTCCAGGCAGCAAGGACACGTTTCAGGCCGTGCTCGACGCACCCGACCGTGACGAGCTGCTGCACTGGCTCGCGGCCTGCCCCTTGATGCTGCAGGACGAAACCCTGGGCTGGTCGATGCTTCATGCCGGGCTGGCGCCGCAATGGACGCTGCCACAGGCGCTGCGTCTCGCGCGGGAGGCACAGCAGACGCTGCAGGCACCCGATGCTGCCGATTTCTTTCGTCACATGTACGGCAACGAGCCCACGGTCTGGAGCGAAGGACTCAGCGGTCACGCCCGGACCCGGTTCGTGGTGAACTGTTTCACGCGCCTGCGCTACTGCCGCAGCGACGGCAGTCTGGCACTGAGGCTCAAGAGCGCGCCGGACTCGGGTCGCAGCGACGTGCACCCCTGGTTCGCCGCCGATGGCCGTCAGTCGCGCGATCACCGCATCGTCTTCGGCCACTGGTCCACATTGGGACGGGTGGCCTGGCCGGAGCATCGGGTCTGGGGACTGGACAGCGGCTGTGTCTGGGGCGGCGCGCTGACGGCCATGGCACTGGAAACCGGGGAGATCACCCAGCTCACGTGCGCGGGGCATCGCAAGCCGGCCGGCTGAACGGCGAAGGCCATACCCCCAAGGGACAGACACTGAATCAATCGCTGTATCGGTCGCTTTGCAGGAGAAGCTCCAGGGCATTCAGTAGAAGCGCCGCTTCATCGGTTGCCGCCTCGTACACCTTCCTGTGATCAAGTACGGCGTAGCCGTGGGCAAGTACGTTACGAAAGGCCACGATCAGATCACCATCCGGGATTCGTGCGAACAGGTGTGGATCGTAGCGCCTGATTTGACCGAGAGCGTCACCCGCAATTTCCAGCTGCCGCTCCACTGCAGACTGGCAATAGTCATCGGCCAGAATAGGCATCCAGCGAACGTCCACGCAGAAACCGTGGAAGCTTGCGCAAGGCAAGCAACGCGAGTTCGAGATAAACGTCAGGACGCCGCTGCAAAGACGGATACCGCTTCGCGACTGATGAGGCGCTTGAGCCGCGAATCGGGCATCGCCGCCAATTCCACCAAATCCACCGGCCGGCCCAGCAGGGTTTCGAGCTGGCTCTTGAATCCGAAATATCGGCGCAATGCGCTGCCGTCGATTCGATCGTCAAATTCGACGCCGAAATCGGCGTCACTGCTCGCATCGAGGAAATCACTACGCACGATCGAGCCGAAGGCGTCCAGGCGGGCGATTCCAAACTGCGTGCATATTTCCGCAATCCGATCCTGATTGCGCAGTAACAGTTCATTCAGAGCCATGACTCTGCTCCAACACTCGGCCGCCGAAGTGTACACCGCCCCCATAGGGCCAGCCGAACTCCAACCCGGCGCGCTCCGCGCTCGCTGGTGCGAGCCCAGAACGTTCAGCCGTTCGGCAACTTCATGATGAAGCGCGCATAGGCCGGCAGCAGGATCACCGCGCCCAGCATGTTGGCGGAGAACATCACCACCAGCAGCAGGCCCATGTCGCGCTGGAACTGCAGATCGGACAGCAGCCAGGTGGCGACACCACCGGCCAGACAGATGCCGGTGAAGATCACGGCCTTGCCGGTCTGGCGCAGGGTTTCGAAGTACGCTTCGCGCAGCGTTCTGCCGTTCTTGTAGAGCTCGTGCTGAAGCACGTCGTAGATGTAGATGCCGTAGTCCACGCCGATACCGACGGCGAGCGCCACCACCGGCAGCGTCGCCACCTTGAGCCCGATTCCGAACATGGCCATCAAGGCGTTGGCGAGGATCGAGACCATGAACAGCGGCAGCACCACCGCGATCAGCGCAGACAGCGAACGGTAGGACAGCAACAAGAAAATCGTGATCACGACGTAGACCCAGAAGATCGTGCCGAATTCCTTCTCCTCGACCACCTCGTTGGTCGCGGCCATGACGCCGACATTGGCCGAGGCAATTGCGAAATTGACCGGGCAGACCTTGTCCAGACCGGCGTATTCCTGCTTGCGCTCATTGACCTTTTCCTTGCGCTCCGTGACGCCGCGATCGTTGTCGACGCCGTCGTCGTCCATGCCGGACTTGCGCAGGGCGGCCGTGTAGCGCGCCAGCTCCGTTTCGGCGATACCGATTTCGCGACGCGTCTCGGTCTTGTTCGCGCAGTACGCCGGTTCGACGTCCTGATGCGTTTCGAAGAACTCCGCGTCGTTTTCAGCCTGGAAGCGTTTCGCTTCCTCGACGATGTGCGCGATCGTTTGCGCCTTGTGGTCGGCCGTGAAGATCAGTACGGCCATGGCCGAGCAATCCGGATTGAGCAGGCCGGTCGAGGTCGGTACCGGCGAAATCGCCTGCACCATCACGTAATGATTGCGCGGCAGCACCAGATATTTTGGGTTGGCCTCCGAGAACGCAGAGTTCACCTGCTTGGCGACCTGCGGCAAGGAGATGGTCGACTGCACGCCGGGCGTGTTCTGCATGCGCCAGGCGAAGCGGTCGATCTGCTCCATCACGTTGTATTTGATGCAGGCTTCGGGATCGGTTTCGGCGATGACCTTGAGTATGTCGACACCGATCGCGAAGTTCTGGGTGATGGCGTAGGAATCCTGGTTGTAGCGGGACTCCGGACGCAGTTCGGGAACGCCGACCTGCGCATCGCCGATGATGCGGTCCTGTTGCTTCCACCACGAGAATCCGAGCACGCCGGCGCTGACAATGATCAGCACGATGGCGACGCTGGGCTTGGTCACCACCGTCATCGCGCGCCACAGCTTGTCACCGGCGTCGAGCTTGGCCTGGCGTTTGACGCGGAACGTATCCACATCCTTGACCGACAGGTAGGACAGCCAGATCGGCATCAACACCTTGTTGGTGACGATGATCGCGAGCATGCCGAACGAGGCATTCCACGACATTTCGCGCACGATCTCGATCGGCACCAGCTGGATCGTCAGGAAGCCGGACAAGTCGGTAATCAGCGCGATGATGCCGGGGATCGCCAGGCGCCGGTAGGTTTCCACCGAGGAGTCGTAGCTGTTGCGCCCACGGATGACTTCGTCGGCCCAGGTGTTGACGTACTGGACGCCGTGACTCGTCGATACCGCCAGCACCAGGAATGGCACCAGGATCGCGAACGGATCGAGCCCGAAACCGAACAGCCGCAACAAGCCGAATTCCCAGATCACCGCGACGATCGAGCAGCCCATCGGCAGCAGCGCCAGGCGGAAGCTGCCGAGATACCACCACAGCGCCAGCATCGTGCCGAACACGGCGATCAGGAAGAAGCCGACCACTTCCATGGTGGCGTCGGTGACATCGCCGACGACCTTGGCAAAACCAACGATGTGCACCTTGATGTCGTCGGTTTCGTACTTTTCGCGAATCTTCTCCAGATCCGCCGCAACCTTCTGGTAGTCCAGCTTGTCGCCGCTGATCGGGTCGGTTTCGAGCAGCTCGGCGTAGACCATGGCGCCATTCTGCGTGGAGGACACATAGCGCCCGATCACGCCGGCCTTGGCGACGTTGCCACGCACCAGCTTGAACATCTCCGGGGTCGGCTGGTAGTCCGCCGGGATCACGTTGCCGCCGCGGAAACCACCCTCCACGACTTCGAGGTAGCGCACGTCCGGCGTGAACAGCGAGGACACGCGCGAGCGGTCCACGCCCGGCAGGAAGAACACCGCGTCGGTGACGGCCTTGAGCTTGCTCAGAAACTCTTCGTTGTAGATGTCACCGTCTTTTTGCACCAGCGCCACGAGCACCGTATTGGCGCCACCGAACTCGGTTTCGTACTGCTTGTAGACGTGCATGTACTCGTGTTCGAGCGGAATCGACTTGTCGAATCCGGCATCGGGACGCACCTGCAGCGTCTCCCACAAAAAGAAGGCCGTGAGCAGCGCCAGCAGGATCGACACCACCACACGGCGGCCATAGATGATCGGGATGACGGCATTGAGAATTCTCTCCGTCACCGAGTTCGGCTTCATATCGGTCGCCATGTGCTGTTCCCTGGCTCTTCTACTTGTTGAGGCTCAAACGAGCGGTGCCGGCGGTGCCCACGAGCAGCAGTCCGTCCCCGATCGGGGTCACGGCAGCCAGACTGTCGGCGCGCCCGGTGGACTCACGTGCCGCGATCTGGCCATCCTCCTGCAACTCCAGAATCTGGCCATTGAGGCCGACCAGCGCATAGCCGCCGCCCGGCAGCCGAGTGCCGCCGAAGAACGACGCCACGGTCTGCGTGTCGAGCGCCGTCCAGCCCTCCAGACCCTCGGACAGATCCTTCGTGTAGAGCACGTTGCCGCGCATGCCGTAAACCAGAACGCCGTGCTCGCCAAACGGCAGGGCGCCGAACAGGGTGCCGTCGTACGGTGATTCGAAACGGGTCCAGGTCTCGCCGTGGTCGCGCGAGAATCCCATCATCGTGGATTCACCGGCAATGAACAGCGTGCCGTCCGCAAGCTGCGTGATGCTGTTGAAATGCAGTTCCTCGTCGCGGATGGCCGGCGCATCGACCGGCTCCCAGGACAGGCCCGCGTCGTCGGTGCCGACCATCATCCCGTAGGCGCCCACCGCATAGCCGCGCTGCGCATCCAGAAAATACAGGTCGAGAAACGGCTGCTCGAGCTCGGGCTCGAAATTCTGAAGACTCCAGGTGCGGCCACCATCTTCGGTGTGCAGGATCACCGCATCGTGCCCCACCGCCCAGCCCTGCTCGTCGTTGACGAACTGCACGGCCGTGAGCGGGGCACGCACCGGCACCTGGACCTGGGCCCAGGCCTTGCCGTCATTCGAAACCAGGATGTCGCCGCGCTCGCCGACCGCGACGAAGTGCTTGCCGGTGAAGGTGACATCCAGCAGCAGACTCTGATCGGCCCGGCTCATGATTTCCGCTGGACGCGGCTGCACCGGCGCAGCGGACTCACCGTCCTGCGCAGCGGCTGCGCCGCTGGCGCCAAGGACCAGCATCGAAAGCCATGCAATGGCTGACTTGAAGCCGGAGCGCCGCAACGAGCGGCCGACATGATTCCCCGAATTAGCGATACGCACGGATCGCCTCTCCTCGCAGTTGTTTTGTGCCATTTTGGCTATTCATACGCTCGCATCCATGCGGGCTTTGAATCGATCCGTTTCGATACCTTGATATCGAATCCATTCGCAGCCACCAAACGGTGGCGTACGGTAGCTGGTGCAGCATCCTAAACTGATTCGCCGGTTCATGCTCGTGCGTCCATGCAGGCACCCCAGCGTCAATGGACTTGCGTAATCACGCGCACGGCGGTGCACTCAGCGCAAGGCGATCAAAGCGGCGAAACGGCCGGTGGTTCCGTCCCTGCGAAACGAATAGAAGCGCTGCGGTTCGCTCAGCGTGGACCCGCTCCCGCCATAAATGCGCGATACCCCCGCCGCGCGAAGACGGATGCGTGCAAGCGCGTAGAGATCCGCCCGATATCTTCCGGGTGCGCTGGAGCGAAACGCCTGGAGGCTGTCGACGTGCCGCTCGACAAAGGCCTGGCGCACCTCCTCGCCAACCTCGAAATCCACCGGCCCGATGGCCGGCCCCAGCCAGGCCATCAGCGTCTCCGGCGCGACCGGCAAGGCCGCCACCGTGGCTTCGAGCACACCGGCGGACAGCCCGCGCCATCCGGCATGAGCGGCCGCGACCACGCTGGCGTGCGCATCGCAGAACAGGACCGGCAAACAGTCCGCCACCAGCACGGCGCAACTCACGCCCGCTTGCGTGGTAAAGCAGGCGTCCGCCTCCGGGAGGCGAGCCGCCTCGCCCGCGGTCTGTTCGACGTCGTCCAATGGCAGACGCACGACGCGACGGCCGTGCACCTGCCGCAGCCACCGGGGCATGGGCAAGCCGGCGGCCTGAATCAACCGGTGACGGTTCTCGGCGACGGCCTCTGGCGAATCGCCGACATGGGCGCCGAGATTGAGACTGTCGAATGGCGCCGCGCTGACCCCGCCCAGCCGCGTGCTGAGCACGGCGTTGACGGCGGCCGGCGCCGGCCATTGCGGCCGCAGCAGCGTCGGCGACGCGCAGTGTGGCTCAGTCGCCACGGTCCGGCGATTCGGCGGCCAGCACCCGTACCAGTGCGGCCATATCCGCCGGCAGCGGCGCCTCGATCATGACTTCGGAACCGTTCAATGGATGCTGCAATTGCAACAGTCTCGCGTGCAGCGCCTGCCTTGGAAAACTGGCGAGCGCTTCGCGCACCGCCGGCGCGAGGCCCGGCCCGCGGATCTGCCGACCGCCATAGGTGGCATCGCCGACGATCGGGTGGTTCAGGTGCTTCATGTGCACACGAATCTGGTGGGTACGTCCGGTCTCCAGACGGACCCGCAGCCAGGTATGCGCGGCGAATCGCTTCTCGACCCGGAAATGCGTGACCGAATCGCGGCCGTCGTGCGCCACAGCCATGCGCGTCCGGTGCTGCGGATCGCGCCCGATCGGCGCATCCACCGTGGAGCCGGCGGTCACACGGCCGGAGACCACGGCGTCGTACTCGCGGCGGATTTCACGGGCTTGCAGCATGCGCACCAGCTGGGTATGCGCGGCCACGCTCAGCGCCACGACCAACAGGCCCGACGTGTCCTTGTCGAGACGATGCACGATGCCGGCACGCGGCACCCGGTCGGACTTGGGGAACCGGTGCAGCAGCGCGTTCTGCAAGGTGCCGTCGGCGGCGCCCGCCCCCGGATGCACCGTCAGCCCGGCCGGCTTGTTGACGATCGCCAGATCGTCATCCTCATAGAGAACGTCGAAATCCAGCGCCTGTGGGCGCACACGGGTATCCGGCTCCTCGACGGGCGACAGCTCCAGCGTGTCGCCTTCGGTCACCGGGTCCCTGCGGCGCGCCACCGGCGCACCGTTGCAACGCAGCCGTCCCTCGTCGATCCAGGCCTGCAGCCGGGCTCTTGAAAACGAAGGGAACAGACGCGCCGCAGCCTGGTCCAAGCGCCATCCATGCATCTCCGCGGGGACGCTGGCGCTGTGATCCTCGGCCCCGGACCTATCCGCTATACTCGTCGGCTGACTCAATGTTGATCTCGAAAAACGTTTCCATGACCTCAATTCGACTGCGGTCCGTGCTGATCGCAAGCTGCGTCCTGATCCTTGCGGCTTGCTCGGGCAACACCCGTCCCGAAGACGACGATCCAGCATTGCTCAACTCCGGCAAGTCACAGGAAGAGCTGCGGGCCGAGGCCGTGGAAATGTACCGCGCGGCCCGCAAGAACCTGGACTCCGGCGACTACGCTGCGGCCCTGCGCAGCTACGAAGCGATCAAGGCACGCTTTCCGTTCAGTGAATTCGCCACGCAGTCGGAACTTGAGGGGATTTATGCGCAGTATCGCAGCTATCAGCCGGAGCAGGCACTGTCCGCCGCCGACCGGTTCATGCGCGACCATCCGCGCGACGACCATATCGACTACGTGCTGTACCTGCGGGGGCTGACCAATTTCCAAAGCGGCGAAAGCGCCTTCGACGGCTTCCCGGGCTTCGATCCGACCCGCCATGACATGGGCGATTCTCGGCGCGCCTTCGATGATTTCGGTCTGCTGGTTCAGCGCTATCCGGACAGCAAGTACGCCGCTGACGCACGTCAGCGCATGCTCTATCTGCGCGACCGGATCGCCGCGCACGAATTGCACATCGTCGACTTCTACCTGCGTCGCGGCGCCTACGTCGCGGCCGCCCGCCGCGCCGAGGCCGTGATCAGCGACTATCCAGGTTCGCCGGCCAGCTACGAGGCGCTGGCCTTGCTCGAACGCGCCTACACGTCGCTCGGCCTGACGCAGCAGGCCTCCGAAGCCCGCAGTCTGCGTGAAGCCAACAGCCAGGCGCTCGAAGTGGCACAGGCGCGCGAACTGGAACGCAAGTCCAAGCCAGGGTTCTTCGAACGGCTTGGAAACTGGTTCAGCTTCGGCGACTCCGAGGACAATGACGGCAACACCGGTCAGTTGCCGGACGCGCTGCCGCCGGGCGGTGCCTGAACCGCGGCGCGCCGTCCCCAGGCCCAGCCGGCCACGCCGCGCTCAGAGGTCGCCGTACACCGCGGTGATCGGATAGCGCCGCTCACGCCCGAATGCGCAATGCGTGACCTTGGGACCCGGAGGGGCCTGGCGCCGCTTGTACTCGCTGCGACGAACCAGGGCCGCCACCTTGCGCACATCGGCTTCGTCGAAGCCCATCGCCACGATCTCCGGGATCGACCGCTGCGCTTCGACGTAGGCCTCCAGAATCGGATCGAGCACCTCGTAGTCCGGCAGTGAATCCGAATCCTTCTGATCGTGCCGCAACTCCGCCGACGGCGGTCGTTCGATCACCCGCGGCGGGATCACTTCGGACTCGGTATTGCGGTAACGCGCGAGATCGTAGACCAGGGTCTTGTAGCAATCCTTGATCGGTGCGAAGCCGCCGCACATGTCGCCGTACAAGGTGGCGTAGCCCACCGCCATCTCCGACTTGTTGCCGGTGGTCAGCACCACATGCCCGAACTTGTTGGACAGCGCCATCAACAGCACGCCGCGACTGCGTGACTGGATGTTCTCCTCGGTCAGGTCCGGCTCGCGGCCGGCAAAGGTGTCCGCCAATACGCCGGCAAATGCCTCGTAGGCCGGCTCGATCGGCAACACCGAATACTTTGCACCCATGCGCCGCGCCTGCTCGGCCGCGTCCGTGTTGGACATGTCGGCGGTGTAGCGCGAAGGCAGCGACACCGTCCAGACCCGCTCCGGCCCCAACGCATCGACCGCCATCGCGGCCACCAGCGCCGAATCGATGCCGCCGGACAGGCCGATCAGCGCCCCCGGAAAGCCGTTGCGATCGACATAGTCGCGTATCGCCTGCACCACGCCCTTGTAGATCACGGCGTATTCGTTCTGAGGCGCCCGCTGAGCGGCCGGCATGAAACGGTCGCCATCAAACTCGACCAGATGCAGGCCCTCCTCGAACAGCGGGGCGCGCATCGCGAACTCACCGTCGCCGTTCACGGCTGCCGAGTCCCCGTCGAAGATCAGGTCGTCCTGGCCGCCGACGACGTTGACGTACAGCACCGGCAGTCCGCTTTCGCCGGCACGCTCGCGAAACACCGCCTCGCGCTGCTGAGCCTTGCCGATGGCAAAAGGCGAAGCGTTGATGTTGAGCAGCAGCTGCGCGCCGGCCTTGCGCGCCTGCGCAGCAGGCGCCGGCCCCCACAGGTCTTCGCAGATGCACAGCCCGACACGCATCCCGCCGAGTTCGAACACCGCCGTGTCGTCACGGCCAGGCCGGAAATGGCGGCGTTCGTCGAACACGCCATAGTTCGGCAACAGCTGCTTGCGCGCGCGGCTGATCACCTCGCCATCGCGGAATACGGAGGCCGCGTTGTACATGCCGTCCCGCGCGTATTCCGGATGCCCGACGGCGACGTGAATGCCCTGGACTTCGCGACGGATGCGCGACAGTCCCTCCTCGATCACCGGCGGCAGACCGGACCGCAACAGCAGGTCGTCCGGCGGATAGCCGATTAACGACAGTTCCGGAAACGCGATCAAATCCGCGCCGTGCCGGTCCCTGGCCGCATTGGCCGCATCGATGATGCGCTTGACGTTGCCATCGACATCACCGACCCAGAGATTGATCTGGGCGGCGACCAGCTTGATTGGACGACTCATGCGCAGGCCTTCCCGGCGCCATTCTGCGGCGCCTCAGACGAACAAACGGCAGCCCGGGCCTGTGCCCGAACCGCCGTCCGATACCACTTCACCGTCGATGCCGTCACGGTGGAATTCAACGACAAACGGACTCAGGCGCCCATCAGTTCCTTGATCGCCGAACCCAGATCCGCCGGCGAGCGCACCGTCTTCACGCCGGCGGCTTCCAGCGCCTTGAACTTCTCGTCGGCCGTACCCTTGCCGCCGGAGATGATCGCGCCGGCATGACCCATGCGCTTGCCCGGCGGTGCGGTGACGCCGGCGATGTAGGCTACCACCGGCTTCTTGACGTGATCCTTGATGTACTCGGCCGCCTCTTCCTCGGAAGAACCGCCGATCTCGCCGACCATGATGATGCCTTCGGTCTGCGGGTCTTCGTTGAAGCGGGCCAGCACGTCGATGAAGCCCATGCCGCGCACCGGATCGCCGCCGATGCCGACGCAGGTGGACTGGCCCAGACCGATCTGCGTGGTCTGGTGCACGGCCTCGTAGGTCAGCGTGCCGGAGCGCGACACGATGCCGATTTTGCCCGGCATGTGAATGTGACCCGGCATGATGCCGATCTTGCATTCGCCCGGCGTGATCACGCCGGGGCAGTTCGGCCCGATCAGCACGGCATCGGGATAGTTCTTCAGCGCCGCCTTGACCTTGACCATGTCGATCACCGGAATGCCCTCGGTGATGCAGATGATGACCTTGATGCCGGCGTCCGCCGCTTCGAGGATGGCGTCGGCGGCACCGGCCGCCGGCACGTAGATCATCGAAGCCTCGGCGCCGGTCGCGGCGACCGCGTCATGCGCGGTGTTGAACACCGGGCGGTCGAGATGCGTGGTGCCGCCCTTGCCCGGCGACACGCCGCCGACCAGATTGGTGCCGTAGGCGATGCTCTGCTCGGAATGGAAGGTGCCCTGCTTGCCGGTAAAGCCCTGGCAGATGACCTTGGTGTTCTTGTCGATGAGGATGCTCATTGCGCAGCTCCGGCTTACTTGACGGCGGCGACGACAGCGTCGGCCGCTTCGGTGAGATCAGTGGCGGGGGTGATGGCGAGTCCGCTGTTGGCCAGCATGTCGCGTCCCTTCTCCATGTTGGTGCCCTGCAGGCGCGCCACCACCGGCACCTTGAGCCCGGTCTGCTTGACCGCCTCGATGATGCCTTCGGCGATCAGGTCACAGCGCACGATGCCGCCGAAGATGTTGACCAGGATCGCCTTCACGTCCGGCGAGCTGGTGATCAGCTTGAACGCATTGGTCACGCGTTCGGTGGTGGCGCCGCCGCCAACGTCCAGGAAGTTGGCCGGCTGGCCGCCATGCAGCTTGATGATGTCCATGGTCGCCATCGCCAGACCGGCGCCGTTGACCATGCAGCCGATGTTGCCTTCCAGCGACACGTAGTTGAGATCGTGCTGCAGGGCCACGCGCTCGCGCTCGTCTTCCTGCGAGGGATCGCGCTTCTCGGCGATCGCCTTCTGGCGGAACAGCGCGTTGTCGTCGAAGTTGAGCTTGGCGTCGAGCGCGAACAAATCGCCCTCGGCGGTGACGATCAGCGGGTTGATCTCGACCATGCTGCAGTCGCGCTCCACGAACATCTTGTAGAGCCCGAGCATGATCTTGGTGAACTGGTCGACCTGCTGCTTGTTCAGGTCCATGAAGAAGCCGAGCTGACGCGCCTGATAGGGCTGCAGGCCGGCGGCCGGGTCCACGGCGATGCTCTTGAGCTTCTCCGGGGTTTCCTCGGCCACGTCCTCGATATCCATGCCGCCCGCGGGCGAACACATGAAGACGATGGTTTCGGTGGTGCGGTCGACCACGGCGGACACGTACAGTTCGCGCGCGATGTTGGAGGGCTTCTCGACCCAGACCGAGTTGATCGGCAGGCCGGCGGCGCCGGTCTGCTTGGTCACCAGCTTCTGACCGAGCATGCCCTTGGCGGCGTCGGCTGCGGCGTCAGCGTCGTTGACCAGCTTGACGCCACCGACCTTGCCGCGACCACCGGCATGGACCTGCGCCTTGACGACGACTCGGTTGCCCAGGTCCTTGGCGGCCTGGCGGGCGGCTTCTGGCGTATCCGCCAGCCGGCCTTCCGGCACTGGAATTCCGTAACGCGAAAAAAGTTCTTTTGCCTGATACTCGTGCAGGTTCATGGCGTCTTCCGGAGCTGTGCCGACACCAGAAGGCGTCGACGATGATGGACGAGGGATGATGCGGCGCGCGATTTTCCCCTAAACCGGCCGTCCACGCAAAATAAGCCTAATTACCGCCCGACCGACCGATGATCCGATTTGTCCTCAATGCGGTGTCCGAACTGGTCAAAATCCGCTTCCGAGTCCCGCGGCGGGTCATGGTTCGAGAACTCGCAGCAGCCTCTGGCCGTGTGAAATCGTCATGCTGAACCCGACTGCCCCGGATCGGACGTCGGGCCCCACCGCCGGTGCGACGCGCGAGAGCGACTGGCAGATCCTGCTCGCGATCTGCGGCTACCGCCTGCTGCTGGCAGTCCTGCTGGTGGGTCTCTACTACAGCCGGGTGGCGCCGACAGCGCTGGGCAGCGAGCAGCCCGGGCTGTTCCAGCTCAGCATCTTCTGCTACTTCGGCGCGGGCATCCTGACCACACTGGCGATGCAATGGCGTGCCGCCGGACTGATCGTGCACGCCACCCTCCAATTCACGGTCGATCTGGTCGGGCTGTCGCTGCTGCTGCTGAGCAGCGGCGGTGTCGACAGCGGCTTGGGCGTGCTGCTGATCACACCGGCCGTGGGCTATGCGCTGGTGCTGCCGGGGCGGCTGGCTCTGCTCACGGCCGCCGCCTCGACGCTGGCGCTGTTCAGCGAGGAAATCTACCGGCAACTGCGCACCGGCTGGAGCGCGGACGACTTCACCGGCATCGGCATACTCGGTGTGATCTTCTTCGCAACCGCCACCGCCGCCAACCAGATGGCGGTACGCGCACGCAAAAGCGAAGCGCAGGCGGCGCGCGTCGGCAGCGAGCTGATCAATCTGTCGCGCATCAACGACAGCATCGTCGAATCGATGCGCACCGCGGTGATCGTGCTCGACAACAACAATCAAATGCGCGCCCTGAACGGCGTCGCGCGGCGCCTGCTGCACCTGGACGAAGGCGCGGCCGATCCACCGCGGCTCGATCAGGTGCCCGACCTCGCCGAGGCCGTGGGCCTCTGGCGGGACGGCTTGCCCGGCGCCTATTCGCCGATTGTGCTTGGCAACGTGGAACTGATGCCGCGCTACACCCGGCTGACCACGGACGCCGAGGCGCCGCTGCTGGTCACGCTCGAAGACGCCGCGCAGATCCGCGCCGAAGCGCAGCGCATGAAACTGGCCGCACTCGGTCGCCTGTCCGCGAGCATCGCCCACGAAATCCGCAACCCGCTGTCGGCGATCCAGCACGCCAGTCAGCTGCTCGGCGAAAACCAGGGGCTCGAGGGCGAGGATCAGCGGCTGCTGAACATGATTCAGCGCCACGGCCGGCGTATCGAGCGCATCGTCAGCGACGTGCTCAATCTGTCGCGTCCGCGGGTTCGGCCACCGGGCACGCTCGCGCTGGGCGAGCACCTGAACCACACCATGCAGCAGTACCGGGAGACTCATCCGCAGGCTTCGGGCAGGGTCGAACCGCCGCCGTCCGGTGGCGACCCGGCGGTGCGATTCGATCACGAACACCTCAGCCAGGTGCTGTTCAATCTTTGGGACAATGCCTTCGAGCATGGTGGCGCCACGGTTTCACAGGCCATCGGCATCACGGAGGGCGGCGCGCCGTTTCTCGAAATCCGGGACGATGGACCGGGCATCGCCGAGGACCGACGCGAACAGATCTTCGAACCCTTCTTCACCACCGCCCACGGCGGCACCGGGCTCGGACTTTATCTCGCGCGCGAGTTATGCGAATACAATCATGCGCGACTGATTGACTGCGCCGCTCCGGAAGGCGGCGCCTGCTTTCGCATCATCTTCGCCCGGGCCGGAGGAGCCAGTCCTTGAATCAAGCACTCGGCCTGATCGTCGACGACGAAGCCGACATTCGCGAACTGCTGGAAATCACGCTCTCGCGCATGGGCGTGCGCAGCGAGGCTGCGGCCAGCGTCGCCGAAGCCAAAGAGCAGCTTTCGCGCCACAGCTTCAATCTGTGCATCACCGACATGCGTCTGCCGGACGGCAGCGGGCTCGACATCATCGGCCACATCCAGAGACACAGCCCGCAAACACCGGTCGCCGTCATTACCGCCTATGGCAATGCCGAAGCCGCCGTCGAAAGCCTCAAGGCCGGCGCCTTCGATTTTGTCGCCAAGCCGGTGGACCTCGCCACCGTGCGCAAGCTGGTCGACGCGGCGCTCAAGCTCGGGAGTCCGCCATTGCCGCCGGCGACCGCCAGCAGCGCCGAACTGCTCGGAAATTCCGCGATCGTGCAGCAGCTGCGCGCGCTGATCGCGCGTGTCGCGCGATCGCAGGCGCCGCTGCACATCACCGGCGAATCCGGCACCGGCAAGGAACTGGCCGCACGCATGATTCACCAGCGCAGCGGCCGCGCCAGCGGCCCGTTCGTGCCGGTGAACTGTGGCGCCATTCCCGGCGAATTGATGGAGAGCGAATTCTTCGGGCATGTCAAAGGCAGCTTCACCGGCGCCACACGCGACAAGGCCGGGCTGTTCCAGAGTGCCGAAGGCGGCACGCTGTTTCTGGACGAGGTTGCCGATCTTCCGCTGCACATGCAGGTGAAGCTGCTGCGCGCGGTACAGGAACGCGCGGTGCGCCCGGTCGGCGCCGAACTGGAGATTCCGGTCAACGTGCGCATCATCTCGGCCACGCACAAGAACCTGTCGGAGCTGGTTCGCGACGGCGCATTCCGGCAAGACCTCTACTATCGCCTCAACGTCATCGAAGTTCAGACCGCACCGCTGCGCGAACTCGGCGACGACATCCCGGTGCTGGCCCGGCACATCCTGCAGCGCCTGTCCACCGAGGCCGGATTCGAGACACCCCCCGCGATCGACACTGCGGCAATGCAGCGCCTGCGCCTCTACGACTTCCCCGGCAATGTCCGGGAGCTGGAAAACATCCTCGAACGGGCCGTGACGCTGTGCGACGGACAGACCATCACGGTCGAAGACCTCGCCTTGCGCGACGATCCCATCCTGACGCCGCCGGACGCGGCGTCCGGCAAAGCCTCACTGCCCGAGCACATGCAGGACATGGAGCGGCAGGCGATTCGTGAAGCGCTGGAGAAAGCGCGCTACAACAAGACGCGCGCCGCGCAGTTGCTGGGCATGTCGTTTCGCGCGTTGCGCTACAAGATCAAGAAACTCGACATCGAGTAGAGCATTTGCCAAGACCACGCCCTTTCGCTCGCCGAGGCCGGCGCTCTTAGAAATCGATCTCCACTGCGTCGCACAGCCAGTCGACCAATGGCGCCACCTGATCGAATGCGGCAATGATCGTGCGGCCGAACTGATCCGACAGAACCTCGTCATCGGAAAGTTCCCGTGACAGCACGAAATCCTTGCGCTTGAGATGCTCGATCAGTTCGTGGTCCGGCTCGTAACCGCGCGGTGCACGCAGCAGTGATTCTCCGCCCCAGGCGAAGCCCCGTTCCGCCGCCTGCGCGCACAAGGCCTTCCAGCTCATCGGATTGGCGATCAGGTAGTCGCGGATCTTGCGCAGTGCCGCCGTCTGCGGATGCCACAGTCCGCCGCCGACGAAGCTGTTGCCCGGTTCGATGTGCAGATAGAACAGCGGCGCATCGCCATCACGGCCGCGTTCGTGGAAAAAGCGCAGGCCGATCCAGGTCTTGTACGGCAGCTTGTTGTTGGAAAAGCGGGTGTCGCGCTGAATCCTGAACAGCGAGCCGCCCACGGCCTTGGGCACGGCGCGGAACTTCGGGCTGATTGCGGCCAGGGGCTCGGCGAGATCGGTGATCAGCGCCAGCGCCGGGCCGCGCACGGACGCCTCATAGCGTGCCTTGTTCGCAGTGAACCACTCGCGGTTGTTGTTGCGCGAAAGCTGTCGCAGAAACTTGAAAGTGGCTTCGTCGAAGTACGGGGTTGCGCGTGACGTGCTCATCTCAGCGGATGTTCCATGTTGCGAATCCAGCGATGTAGAACCGGGCGCAGGGGCTGAAGTTCTCCATCCTGCTCGATCTGTGCATCCTCGTAGTCCGGCAGCGCACAAAATTCCACGAAATCCGCAGCCAGTGAGCAACGCGTGCCGGAACGCGCCCAGCGCTGCGTCCAGACCTCGGCCAGCGCCGAGCCGGACAGGCTTTTGCCGTCGAGACGAATCGTTCCGTCCGGCAGTTCGCGCACCTGGTCGATCAGCCGCTGAATCTGCGGGTCGTCGGAAATCAGCGGCGGCGAGGGATTGGCGGCCCCCCGCGGCGGCGGCGCGGCCCGAGCCTGCGGTGCGGCCATCTGCGGGTTCGGGCTGGGCACCGAGCGTGGCGCCGCGAAGGCCTGGGCACGTGGCTGCGCAGCGCGCGCGGACTCCTGCTTTTGCGCAAGACGCTGTTGCCGCGCATCCTCGGCCAGTATGGCTTCGGCGGCTTCGGTGGCCTTCTGCGAACCCAAGGCCGCGATGTCGCCGGATGCGGACGGCGCGGCCGAGCCCGCGGACAATGGCGCCGATCCCATCGCACTGTCGGAATCGGCGCTGACGTCCGTCCCCGGTGCCTGCAGCAGATTCCAGCCGACGGCCACGCCGAGCACCATCGTCGCGGCCACGGCCAGGACCGGCGGCCAGCGGCGCCCGCCACGCTTGGGTGTGCCGGCCCGCGTCGCCGCGACAGCCTTGGCGAGTATTGCTGCGTCATGCCCGGTGGGACGCTCGACCCGCGCCTGCGCGTAGAGACGCGACAGCGCATGGCGACCCGCCAGATAGTCATCTAGTTCGCGATCGGGATCGCGCTCATTCGAGGCAGTCATGCAAGGCCTCCTTCAGCTTGGCCAGCGCGTAGCGCAGCCGGCTCTTGACGGTTTCGCGACCCACGCCCTGCAGCCCCGCCATCTGCTCCAGCGTCAGTTCGCCCTCTTCGCGCAGCACGATCAGCTCGCACTGTTCGAATGGCAAGCCAGCGAGTTCGACTTGCAGACGAGCCACGCAGTCCTCGGCGGCGGCACGGCGTTCAGGAGATGCCGAGGGATCGGCCTGTTCGTCGGCCAAAGTCTCGCTGCCGCCGCGCGTCGCCTGTGTGCGCCAGTGGTCGACCATGCGATTGTGGGCAATGCGGTACAGCCAGGTCTTGAATCCCGCAGTCGGTGTGTAGCGTTGCCGGGATTCGATCACACGCGTCCACACGTCCTGCGCGAACTCGGCGGCGTTCGCGGTGGAACCGCTGGCACGCAGGCAGTAGCGGTACACCGGATCGGCATGGCGCAGGTAGAGGCGCCGGAACGCGTCCGCGTCGCCGGCGCCGTAGGCCTGCATCAGGGTTTCGTCAGTGTCCGCTTGCGACATCCGTTCCGGTCGTGTGCTGCGCCAGAGACTGCGCCAGATCGACCAGTTTAAGCAGTTCCGCACGGTCGCCATACGGATCATCACCGCGGCTGTGCGCAGCCAGCGCGCGAATCTCCGGGTAACCGTAGCGTCCGAGGTACTTGCCGCCGCGCAGCGACTGCCCGAAGGCCGCGATGGACGCCGCCCAGCGTGTCGATTCGCTGGCCTGATCGAAATCGGACAGCACCTCGTCGCGACGCACCGGCCGTTCGATCAGTTTCGAGACCTCGCCGTCCGGCGCCTTGTAACGCAGGCGCACCAGGGCCAGTTCACCGCCATGCGGCGCGGCTGTGGCCTCGGGCTGGTAGCGCAGCGGTTCCAGGCGTTGCCCACCGGAACCGAGCAGGGCGATTTCATACAGCGCGGTCACGCTGTGGCCGGCACCGATCTCGCCGGCATCCACCTTGTCATTCGCGAAATCCTCGCGCGCCAGGGCGCGGTTCTCGTAGCCGATCAGCCGGTACTCGGCGACCACCGCCGGATTGAATTCGACCTGGATCTTCACGTCCTTGGCGATGGTGCGCAGCGTGGCCGCGCGGTTGCGCACGAACAGCTTCTGCGCCTCCATCAAGGTGTCGATGTAGCCGTAGTTGCCATTGCCGGCATCGGCGAGCTGTTCCATCAACTGATCGTTGTAGTTGCCCTGCCCGAAACCGAAAGTGGACAGTGCCACGCCACCGGCGCGCTCGCGTTCCACCCGATCCTTGAGCTGTTCGAAGTCGACGGTGCCGACGTTGAAGTCGCCGTCGGTGCACAGCAGGATGCGGTTGATGCCATCGCTGATCCGGGCCTGATGCGCGGCGTCGTAGGCGCGGCGGATGCCGTCGCCGCCGTTGGTCGAACCGCCGGCGCGCAGATCGTCGATCGCCGCGAGGATCGTCGCGCGCTGATCGCCGGGCGTCGGCTCCAGCACCGTGCGCACACCCGAGGCATACGTGACCAAGCTGATGCGGTCCTCGGCGCGCAGTTGTCCGACCAGCAGACGCAGCGAGGATTGCAGCAGCGGCAGCTTGTCCTGCGCCTGCATCGAGCCCGAGACATCGACCAGGAACACCAGATTGGACGGTGGCAGCGGCCCCGCGGGCAACCAGCCCTGAATGCCGACACGCATCAGCAAGGTGTTCGCGTTCCACGGCGTCGGCGCCACTTCGGTCTGCACCGAAAACGGGGCGCTCGACGCGGTGCCGCCAGGGGCCGGATAGGCGTAGTCGAAGGCGTTGATGAATTCCTCGACGCGCACCGCATCTTCCGGCGGCAGACGTCCTTGCTGCAGGAAGCGGCGCAGATTGGCATAGCTGCCGGTATCCACATCGGCCGAGAAGGTGGACACCGGGTCTTCACCGACGGCGTGCACCGGGTTCTGCGCCAGATGGGCGTAGCGTTCGCGCTCTTCGGGGCTCATCGGCGGCAAGGGCCGCGGGTTCGGCAGGACCGACACCGGCGCCATCATCTGCGAACGCAGCGCGTACTTCTGCTGGGCGCCGCTGGCCTGGGCACGCTCCAGCATGATCTGAGCGACCGCGTCGGCCGCTTCGGGATGCGGCTTGGGCGCGACGACCGGTGGCGTCTGCGTCTCCGCAGTCCGCTGCGGCTCACGCGGCGTGCCGCAGGCGGCCGCCAATACGATGGTGGCCAGTCCGGCCGCGACAAGAATCGAGCGCATGGCAACAACTCCGTTATTCAGGTGGTATTCCTGTAAACGGAGGGGCGCGACGATTGGGGTTACAGCAAGCGAAAAAAGCGGGGAAAGGCTCAGGAGGCCTGCGCTCGCCGCCGGTAAAGACACCACCCCAGCACGACATGGCTGGGCGCCAGCAGCAAGGCCCATTGCAGGTTCTGCTGCGGCGCCAGCGGCGTGGCCGCGAGCACCGTAACCAGCAGCGCCGCAAGGCCCAGCAGACAGCCGAGCAGGTAGGCGCGACTGGATGGGTGCCAGCCGGAAAAACCGGCGCGGACCCAGGTCGGCAGCAGAATCAAGGCCAGTGGGTTCAACAGCAGCAGGTTGAGGTTGTGCCAGGTCGGCCAGTGGTCGGTCAGCAGCCAGAACGCCAGCAGCACCAGTCCGGCCAGCCCGGTGATCAGCGAGTACGCATTCGCCAGTACCGAAAACGCAACACGTGCCGGCTTGCGGCTGCGCACGCAGCTCAGACCCAGCACCAGCGCGGCGAACAGCAGGCCGGCCAGCGCGAACGGCAGGCGCAGATCCGGCGGCGTGGCTGACTCGATGGCCGCACGCTGCGGCAATAAAGAGACTTCCTCCGCCACCAATGGGCGGGTTCCGCCCTTGCCGTCGTCAATCTGCACGCCGCGCAGCGCGTCCATCAGCTTCATCGGGACGAAGGCATCTTCCCAGACGTTGACCGGCACATCGGCGGCCGGCCCCAGCGCCACGTCCATGCCCAGCATCAGCCAGGATTCGGCCGCCGTCAGGCTGGTGACCTCGCGGCGATACGTGGTACCGGCCGGCTGGGCTTCCAGCTGGCTGCGCAGCGCGCCGTCGAGCACCGAATCGATGGCGTCGCGAACCTTGGTCGAACAGTTCGCGATGAAATAGTCGTAGTGGTATTCGACGTTCTCGGGGCGCAGGTTCCACTTGAGGAAGTCACGCAGTTCGCGGGCCTGTCCGGGCGTGAGCGCGAGCTTCTGCTGCACCGCCCAGCGTCCCTCGTAGGCGTACGGCAGCAAGGCGCGGCTGTAGGGTTCCTCGGCGACGCGGTACATCATCTTGCCGCGCGCGAAATTCAGAAAGAAGTTCTTCTGATTGAAGTCGAAAATGCCGTAGTTGTAGACCGTGGCCGCGTCGCGCGAGCGTTCACGAACCAGCAGCGCATTGTGGCCGAAACGCTCCCAGTAGATTTCACCGGGGCCGAAGGTGATCAGGCTGATTTCCGGATTGGCGTCCGGCCGCGCGGTTTGCGCAGACGCGTCCAGCGCGCTCAGGCCCAAGGCGAGCGCGACGAACAACCGCAACAGCGATCGAGTCCCGAAAGTCAGAACCATTCCCCGGAATTGAAGACAGGCGGTCACGCGTCCCGGCGTGCCATCCCACTAGTTTAATCACCGCTCGTGAAAGCCGTGTACCGACTCGGCTATTCCGCCGCCAGGGTGACCTGGAGCAGATGCACACGACGACTGTCCGCGCGCTGCACATTGAACTGGAATTTCCCGAGTTTGACGGCTTCGCCACGTCGCGGCATGTGGCCGAATCGATGAATCACCAGGCCGCCCACGGTATCGAATTCCTCGTCCGAGAAATCGGTTTCGAAGTATTCGTTGAATTCCTCGATCGGCGTCAGGCCGTTGACCAGAAAGCGCCGCTCGTCCTGCTTGAGAATCAGCGCGCCTTCGGATTCGTCGTATTCGTCGTCGATATCGCCGACGATCTGCTCGATCACGTCCTCGATCGTGACCAGGCCGGCGACGCCGCCGTACTCGTCGACCACGATCGCCATGTGATTGCGACTGCCGCGAAAATCCTTGAGCAGCATGTTGACGCGCTTGGACTCGGGCACGAACACCGCCGGTCTGACCAGCGATTCCAGACTGAACGCGGGCTGCGCCTCGGATTTCGAATAGCGCAGCAGATCCTTGGCCAGCAGGATGCCGGAGACCTGATCGCGCGAATCACCGACCACCGGGAAACGCGAGTGACCGGACTCGACCACGGTGTCCAGAATCTTGTCCAGAGACCAGTCGCTCTCCACGACCACCATCTGTGCGCGCGGCACCATGATGTCGCGAACCTGGGTCTCGGCGGTTTCGAGCACGCCCTGGATCATCGAAACGGCATCGGCGTCGAGCAGCTGCTGCTCCTGCGCCTCGGCCAGAACTTCGAGGAAGTCCGTCAGATTGCGCGGTCCGCCGGCCAGGCTCTTGCCCAGTCTGCGGAACCAGTTGCCCCCCCCGTTGTCGGGAGGGCGGCTACTATGATCGTCGCTCATTTCGCGTGTTGTAAGGGTCCGGGAAACCACAGGACGCAAGGATCGCGCATTCACGCGCTTCCATCACCTCTGCGTCCTGCTCCTCGATATGGTCGTAGCCTCGCAGATGCAAGACACCGTGCACCACCATGTGCGCCCAATGGGCTCGTTGCGGTTTGCCCTGCTCGGCTGCTTCGGCAGCCACCACAGGCGCGCAGATCACGATATCGCCCAGCATGCATTCCCCGGGAATCGGGCTTTCGGCCAGAAACGATAGCACGTTGGTGGGCTTGTCCTTGCCGCGGTAATCGCGGTTGAGTTCGCGGCTCTCGTCGGCGTCGACCAGCCGCAGCGTGATCTCGCCGGCCGCATCCTCGCGCGCGGCGGCGGCCCAGGCACGCAGGCTGGCCGGTGCCGGGACGCCGAGCGGCGCCACACGGCGCTGCACCACGATGTCCTCGATCAAGCGGCGCCACCCCGGCCGTTGCCCGACCCTTCGGTCTGCGCGAGGTCGTGCTGCTCGTAGGCTTCGACGATGGCCTGCACCAGAGGGTGGCGCACCACGTCTTCCTTGCGGAAATAAGTGAAGCTCACACCCGGCACCTTGTCGAGCACTTCGCTGGCGTGCTTGAGGCCGGAGCGAATGTGCTTGGGCAGGTCGATCTGGGTGGTGTCACCGTTGACCACGGCAACGCTGCCGAAACCGATACGCGTCAGAAACATCTTCATCTGCTCGACGCTGGTGTTCTGCGCCTCGTCCAGAATCACGAAGGATTCATTGAGCGTGCGTCCGCGCATGAAAGCCAGCGGCGCAACCTCGATCACGGCGCGTTCGATCAGCCGCGCGACCCGCTCGAAGCCGATCATCTCGTACAGGGCGTCGTACAGCGGTCGCAGATAGGGATCGACCTTCTGCGCCATGTCGCCGGGCAGGAATCCGAGCTTCTCGCCGGCCTCCACGGCGGGGCGCGTCAGCACGATGCGGCGCACGCGATCACGTTCCAACGCATTGACGGCGCTGGCCACGGCCAGGTAGGTCTTGCCGGTGCCGGCCGGGCCGATGCCGAACGACAAATCGTTTTCGGAAATCGCCTTGAGATAGGCCTTCTGCTGTGGCGTGCGGCCGCGCACCACGCCGCGCTTGGTGCGGATCACCACCTCGCCTTCGGCGCCGGGCACGGCCTCGGTTCTGCGCGCCTGCACGACCTCGCCCGCGGTCGCCTCGGACAACGCCAGATGCACGTGCTCGGTGGTCAGCGTGGTTTCGTCGTCGTCGCTCTGCTGGTAGAGCGCACGCAGCACGTCTTCGCCGCGCGCGATTTCGGTTTCCGGGCCGAGCAGACGGAAACGATTGCCGCGATTGCGGATTTCGATGCCAAGGCGCAGTTCGATCTGGCGCAGATGCGCATCGAACGGGCCGGACAGGTTCGACAAGCGTTGCGAATCGTCCGGCTCCAGCACCATGTCAAGGCTGCGCGGCTTGGTGGTGGCGGGACTCACGCGGCGGCGCGCTCGTCAGCGAGGCGGCCACGCAGGGAGTTCGGCATGGCCTCGGTGATCACCACGTCCACGAACTGGCCGATCAGACTCTCCGGTCCATCGAAATTGACCCAGCGGTTGTGCGAGGTGCGGCCGGCGATCTGGCCATTGCCACGCCTGGACGGCCGCTCCACCAGCACCGACTGGGTCAGGCCGATCTGACGCTGGCAGAACGCGTCCGACAGCTGGCGCACGCGCGCCTGCAGAATTTCCAGGCGACGCGCCTTGGTCTCGGCGGACACGCCGTCGTACAGATTGGCGGCCGGCGTGCCGGGACGCGGGCTGTAAACGAAGGAATAGGCGGCGTCGCAAGCCACTTCGCCGATCAGGTCCATGGTCTGCATGAAGTCCTCGTCGCTCTCGGTCGGAAAGCCGACGATGAAATCCGAGGACAGCGAGATGTCGGGTCGCGCCTCGCGAATCCGGCGGATCTTGTCGATGTAGACCTCGCGACGGTGATTGCGCTTCATCATGCCGAGGATGCGGTCGGAACCCGATTGCACGGGAAGGTGCAGATAGCTCGCGAGCTTGGGCACCTCGGCGAAGGCCTCGATCAGGCTGTCCGAGAATTCCAATGGGTGCGAGGTCGTAAAGCGAATGCGTTCGAGGCCGTCGAGCCGGTCAAGATAGCGGATCAGCAGGGCCAGATCGCAGACCTCGCCGCCCGGCGCGGCGCCGCGATAAGCATTGACGTTCTGACCCAACAGGGTGATTTCACGCACGCCCTGTTCGACCAGGCGCACGCATTCGACCAGCACATCCTCCATCGGCCGCGACACTTCCTCGCCGCGCGTGTACGGCACCACGCAGAACGTGCAGTACTTGGAGCAGCCTTCCATGATCGAGACGAAGGCCGTGGGACCATCAGCGCGCGGTTCCGGCAGGCGGTCGAACTTCTCGATCTCCGGAAAGCTGATGTCGACCGCGGTGCGGCCATCGGCACCGGCCCGATCGATCAGCTGCGGCAGCCGGTGCAGGGTCTGCGGCCCGAAGATCACATCCACCAGCGGTTCGCGCTTCGCGATCGCCTCGCCTTCCTGAGAGGCGACGCAACCGCCGACGCCGATCAGGCGATCCGGCTTCGCGGCCTTCCATTCGCGCCAGCGGCCCAGTTCCGAAAACACCTTCTCCTGCGCCTTCTCGCGCACCGAACAGGTGTTGAGCAGCAGCAGATCCGCCTCCTCGGCGACCAGGGTGCGTTCGTAGCCATGCGATTTCGCGAGTACGTCGGCCATCTTGGTCGAATCGTAGTCGTTCATCTGACAGCCGAAAGTCTTGATGTACAGGCGCTTGGAGGACATCTGCGGTCTTGGCCGAAGGCGGCCGGAAAATCAGGGCCGATCAGTATAACGGAGCCACCCGGCCGATTTGACGGCCGCAAGTTCCGGGTGGCGGCGCGGCCATGAAGCGGCGAGCATGAGCGCCTGGCTCCTCGGCAGACCGAGATGGACACCTACACCCGAATCGCCCACATCATCGAGTTTCTGGCCACGGATGACGGCCGCACTGCGCCGCTGAGTGCCGTGGCCGAACGGGCGGGATTCAGCCCCTTCCATTTTCAGCGCCTGTTCGTGGACTGGGTCGGCGTCTCGCCCAAGGATTTCCAGCAGGCGCTGACGCTGGTGCAGGCCAAACAGTTGCTGGCGCAGCGCATCCCGGTGCTCGATGCGGCGATATCCAGCGGCCTGTCCGGCCCCTCGCGCATGCACGATCTGTTCGTCGGGCTCGAAAGCATGACACCCGGCGAATACCGCAACGCCGCAGCCAGCCTGCACATCCGCTGGAGTTTCGAAGCCACGCCCTTCGGCCGCACGCTGTTCGCCAGCACTGGGCGCGGCCTGTGCCGAATCGCGTTCGTGGATGACGAGACGCAGGCGCTCGACGAACTGCGCGCGGCCTGGCCGGGCGCGCAACGGGTTGCCGAGCCGGCGGCCCATCGCGACGCGGCGCAGGAACTGAGCCGACGCATGCGCGGCGAAGCGCCACAACAATCGCTCGGCGTCTTGCTGAAGGGAACCCCGCTGCGCATCAAGGTCTGGGAGGCCTTGCTGCGCGTGCCGTTCGGCGGGCTTGCCAGCTATTCGAGCCTGGCGGCGGCGACCGGCGAGCCGCGCGCGGTTCGCGCCGTGGCCAGCTGCGTGGCCGACAATCCGCTGGCCTATCTGATTCCCTGTCATCGCGTGATTCGCAGCAGCGGCGCGGTCGGCGACTACCACTGGGGTTCGCAGCGCAAAACCATGATGCTGGCCGCCGAACAAGCGCTCACCGGAACCCGGACACAGGCAGTACCAGCACGTCGGGCGCAGGCATGAACGGCCTGGACGAGGCCGGCATCCTCGACGCCTGGGCCGAGAACGCGGCACCCTGGACGCAGGCCGTGCGCGAGGCACGGATCGCCAGCCGGCGCGAAGTCACGGATAGGGCGATCGTCGACGCAGTAATGGCTTGCGGCGCGCGCGAGGTGCTCGATCTCGGCTGCGGCGAAGGCTGGTTGGCGCGGCGGCTCGCGGACGCCGGCCTGCACGTGACCGGCACCGATGCGGTGGCCGCACTGATCGACTCGGCGCGCCAGTTGGGCGGTGCCGAGTTTCATCAGCTGTCCTACGAAGCCTTGGCGAATGGCGCCCTGCCGCGCAGATTCGATGCCCTGGTCGCGAATTTCTCGCTGCTCGGCGAGCAGTCTGTGGGCAGGCTGATCGCGGCCGCTCCCAGGCTGCTGAATGCCGGCGGCTGGCTGCTGATCCAGACCTTGCATCCGCTGCTGGCCTGCGACGAGCAACACCCCTATGTCGACGGTTGGCGCGACGGCACCTGGGCCGGCATCACCGGCGGCTTTTCCCGGCCAGCTCCGTGGTATTTCCGCACGCTTCACAACTGGTGCGAACTGTTGAACCGCGGCGCGCTGCAACTGGTCGAACTGCTCGAGCCGCGTGCCGATGCCTCGACGGTGCCGGCATCGCTGCTGTTGGTCGCCCGCCGCGCCTAAGCTTTGCGCCGCGCTGTCGGCGCGGTAGCTTCGAGTTCGGCCAGCGCGTCTTCCAGATAGCCGAGCATGCGCTGCACATGCGGCACGGTGTCGCGACAGGCGATGAAGCCGACGTCGAGGTGTCCGTTGTAGCTCTGCACGGTGATGTTGAGGGCATAACCGTGCCAGATCAGTGACACCGGATAGGTCGCCAGCAATTCGGCGCCACCGAAATAAAGCGGCTTTGTCGGACCCGGCACATTGGAAATCACCAGATTGAACTGCGCCGGCATGCGCCCCGACAAGCCGGTCATCTGCCCGATCAGCAGCGGCAGGTTGCTGAAGGTGGTGTAGGCATTGAGTTCGGCGCGCCCCATCCCCGCAAGTTTCCTCTTGGCATGGTTCATCGAGCCGTGGATGGCGGCGAGCCGTGCCGAAGGCTCCGCGATATCGGTCGCGAGCGTGACCTGCACCGCGCTGATCGCGTTACCGCCGTCGTCACGCTGATCGGAGGCGCGGACCGATACCGGCACATAGGACACCAAGGGTTCGTCCGGCAGGGCCTCGCGCTCGATCAGGTACTGGCGCAGACAGCCGCTGCACATCGCCAGGAACACATCGTTGAGGGTGGCGCCATGCGCCTTGGCCACGGCACGCACCCGTGCGATGTCCCAGGACTGCGCGGCAAAGCGCCGTGCCGGCGTGACGCGCGTGTTGAAGATCGTGTCCGGCGCCTTCGGCGGCAAACCGGAGCCGTCATCGGCACGCCGGCGCAGCCCGCCCAACCACAGTCTGGCGCCCGAACCGTAGCTCCTGATCGCACGGCTGAGCGCTGGGGTCTGGCGCGGCGCCGGGGTGTTGCTGCGCGCGCGGCCTTCGTTCCATTGCGCGGACCAGATCGGCGGCGACTTCTCGTCGGGCCGGGTCGACAGCCGCGACTGCAGCAGCCGCATCGCGGCCACGCCATCGACCAGCGAATGATGAATCTTGACGTAGACGCCGAAGCGCCCACCGTCCAGGCCCTCGATCAGATAGCACTCCCAGGGTGGACGACGCAGATCGAGACGCTGCTGATGCAGACGCGACACCAGCGCCAGCAGTTCGCGAACCCGCCCCGGGCGCGGCAGCGCCGTGATGCGCACGTGGTATTCCAGATCGAAGCGATCATCCTCGACCCAGGCGGCATCGAGTTGCAGCGGCAGACGCGTGCGCAGCTTGAGATTGAACGGCACGCCCACGCGATCCAGATCGAGCTGGTCACGCAGCAGGTTCTGCAGGAAGTCCTCGGGCGCCTCGTCGGGCAACTTGAACAGCAACAGGCCGCCCACGTGCATCGCCGTTTCCGGCGTTTCCATCGTCAACCATCCGGAATCCAGCAGCGGCAACTTCTTGGCCATCATCTCCCCTCGCAGCGGGCTCGCATTGGCACGCGTCCCCCATTTTTGGTCGGGCGATTGTGCCGACAACTCATCGATCTTGCCGGAAACGGCCGTGACGGCCAGCGCCGGACTCGAAGCGCTGCGCGCCACCCACGGCTTCCCCGCTGGCGAGGCTGGCCTGGCCGAACTCGAATTCGCGCCGCAGCGCCGCAGGCTCATCCAGATGCCATTGCGCCTGGGCGGCGCGGCGGTCATTGCGCAGGCAGGTCTGCGGGAAGGCCGCCAGCTGACCCGCCAGTGTCCGAGCCTGCTCCAGCGACTCGCCGGCCGGCACGAGTCGATTGGCCAGTCCGATCGCATGGGCTTCTCGCGCGTCCACGGCGCGACCGGTCAGGATCATGTCCATTGCGCGGCTCATGCCGATCAGGCGTGGCAGACGGACCGTGCCACCATCGATCAACGGCACGCCGAAGCGACGGCAGAACACGCCGAACACCGCGGTTTCGTCGGCCACGCGCAGATCGCACCAAGCCGCAAGCTCCAAGCCGCCGGCCACGCAGTAGCCGGAAATCGCGGCGATCACCGGTTTGGATAAGGCCATCCGGGTCGGCCCCATGGGGCCGTCACCGTCCGCATCCAGCCGGTTCATCATGCTCGGATCGCCGCTGGCCACGGCCTTGAGATCGGCGCCGGCGCAGAAGTGCGCGCCGGCTCCAGTGAGAATGGCGACGCTCAGCGCCGGATCGCGGTCGAATGTTCGAAAGGTCTCGGCGAGTTCGCTCGCGGTATCGCGATCCACCGCGTTGCGCTGCGCTGGGCGGTCGATGGTGACCGTGAGGACGCTACCTTCAGTCGAGCTTGTAATGTTGGCCATGTCGCCTCCGGAACGATCGTCCGGAAAGCATAGCCCGATCGCCTCAGGCTTCGAGTTGAGCCGCCATGCTGATCTCGCAGCTGAGCAGCTTGGAGATCGGGCAGCCGGCCTTGGCCTGCGCCGCGATTTCCTCGAACTTCTGCGCTTCCGCTCCTGGGATTTTGGCGATCACGTCGAGGTGCGACTTGGTGACGGCAAAGCCGTCGCCATCCTTATCCAGCGTGATCGTGGCTTGCGTGTGAACGTGCTCGGGCGGCATGCCGGCCTGCTCCAGCATCATCGACAATGCCATCGAAAAGCAGCTCGCATGCGCGGCGCCGATCAGTTCTTCCGGGTTGAGTCCTTTTTCACCTTCGAAGCGCTTGGTGAACGAATACGGGTAATCCTTGAGCGCGCCGCTGAGCGTGGAGATCGAACCCTTGCCGGACTTGAGTCCGCCATTCCATTTCGCTGAACCTTGGTTCGTGCTCATGCTGTGCTCCTAAGTGTCTTGGACGAGGCAAGAGGCTAAGCGACAGCGCCTGAACTCTCTGTGAGCTGGCGCGCGCAGTGCACGAATCAGCCCAGCATCGGCAGGTCCAGGCCCTGATCGCGCGCGCAATCGATCGCGGTCTCGTAGCCGGCATCGGCATGACGCATCACGCCGCTGGCCGGATCGTTCCACAGCACGCGGCCGATGCGCTCGGCCGCCGCTGCGCTGCCGTCGCAGACGATGACCAGACCGGCATGCTGCGAAAAGCCCATGCCGACGCCGCCGCCATGATGCAGCGACACCCAGGTGGCGCCACCGGCGGTGCTGAGCAGGGCGTTGAGCAGCGGCCAGTCGGACACGGCGTCGGAGCCATCGAGCATGGCTTCGGTTTCACGGTTGGGGCTGGCGACGGAACCGGAGTCGAGGTGATCGCGTCCGATCACCACCGGCGCCTTGAGCTCACCGCTGGCCACCATCTCGTTGAACGCCAGCCCCAGACGATGGCGATCGCCGAGCCCGACCCAGCAGATGCGTGACGGCAAACCCTGGAACTGAATGCGTTCTCGCGCCATGTCGAGCCAGCGGTGCAGGTGCGCATCGTCCGGCAGCAGTTCCTTGACCTTGGCGTCGGTCTTGTAGATGTCTTCGGGGTCGCCGGACAGCGCCACCCAGCGGAACGGTCCGACACCACGACAGAACAGCGGGCGGATGTAGGCCGGCACGAAACCCGGAAAATCAAAGGCGTTCTTGACGCCATGTTCCTGCGCGACCTGACGGATGTTGTTGCCATAGTCGAAGGTGGGAATGCCGCGCTTCTGGAAGTCGAGCATCGCCTTGACGTGGACGGCCATCGAGGCGCTGGCGGCCTTGATCACGGCTGCGGGATCGTGCCGGCGCCGTTCGTGCCACTGTTCGAGGCTCCAGCCGACCGGCAGATAGCCGTTGACCGGGTCGTGCGCCGAGGTCTGATCGGTGACCATGTCCGGTCGGATTCCGCGCCGCACCAGCTCCGGCAGGATCTCGGCGGCGTTACCGAGCAGACCGACGGAAATGGCCTGCTGGCTTTCGCAGGCTTCGTCGATCAGCGCCAGGGCTTCGTCGACCGTGTCGGCCTTCTGATCCAGATAACCGGTGCGCAGACGCATGTCGATTCGCGCGGGGTCACATTCGATCGCAAGCATCGAGGCGCCGGCCATCGTCGCCGCCAGCGGCTGCGCCCCACCCATGCCACCGAGACCCGCAGTCAGAATCCAGCGCCCGGCCAGATCGCCGCCATAGTGCTGGCGACCGGCCTCGACGAAGGTTTCGTAGGTGCCCTGCACGATGCCCTGGCTGCCGATGTAGATCCAGGAACCGGCCGTCATCTGGCCGTACATCATCAAGCCTTTGCGATCGAGTTCGTTGAAATGATCCCAAGTGGCCCAGTGCGGAACGATATTGGAGTTGGCGATCAGCACGCGCGGCGCGTCGGCATGGGTGCGGAATACGCCGACCGGTTTGCCGGACTGGACCAGCAGGGTCTGGTCTTCGTCCAGACGCTTCAGGGTTTCGAGAATCTTCTCGAAGCAGGCCCAGTCCCGCGCCGCGCGGCCGATGCCGCCATAGACGACCAGATCGTCGGGGCGCTCGGCCACTTCCGGGTCGAGATTGTTCTGGATCATGCGGAACGCGGCTTCGATCAGCCAGTTGCGGCAGCTCAGCGCGCTGCCGCGCGGCGCGCGGATCGGACGCGGGCCGGGCACTACGGATTCGGAAACGGTCATGACGATGTCCAGCGTCGGGGCACGCCGATCATGTTACCTGCGGGGTTTGCGAACTGCCGGATGCGCGGGGGCACCACGCCTCATTCGAGCGGCGTTTCGTCCTCGATCGGAAATGCCGGTTCGTTCGAAAAGCGCTCGGCGATCGCCTGGATCAGGCTGCCGACCACGGGCGTGCGGTACACCACCGAGCGCGACTCGTACGGGTTCTCGCTGTGGTATCCGTCTCCGTAGACGGTGAACGGAATCGGTGCGGACAGGCTGCGGATTCCGCTGGCGAGCGCCTCGAAGTCGATTTCGATCGGGTCTTCCGGCCGTTCGGCACGCTTGCAGATGATCTCGCAGGCGATTTCCTCGTAGGGGTCACGCTCGCGAATCATCAGCACGGCGCGGGCGACCTCGCGATCCCGCACCTCATCACTGCTGGCCCCAAAGGGGATGCGGAATACGAACGAAACCTCGTCGTCTTCAGCCGCGGCCACCGGCGATAGAGAGCTCATCGCACAAAGGCTCATCGGTAGAAGTAGGCGCCACATGCCTGCGCTCCATGCAAGGTACGAACCAAGTCGGTCGTTCCGTCGACAAGAGCGGCGACCGATTTGCAGTTCGGCCGCCGCCGTATTGACGATCCAGCCCCCCGACCGGAAGCGTCGCCTGTATGGATATCGCAGATCGGTGCCTGCGCGGCGCCATCACTGACTCAGCGGTCGATGCCGCGGGATGAAAGGCGCGCGCCCCTTGCGGGTGCGCGCGGCAAGCTCAGCTGCGGCGTGCCATGAACGCCAGGCGCTCGAACAGGTGCACGTCCTGCTCGTTCTTGAGCAGCGCACCATAAAGCGGCGGCAGCGATTTCTTGACGCCGGCCTCGCGCAGGGTTTCCGGCGGAATGTCCTCGGCCATCAGCAGCTTGAGCCAGTCCAACAGTTCCGAAGTCGAAGGCTTCTTCTTCAGGCCGGGCAGCTCGCGCAGGCCGAAGAACACCTCCATCGCCTCTTTCAGCAGCTGCTTCTTGAGGTCCGGGAAGTGCACGTCGACGATCTTCTGCATCGTCTCGCGATCCGGAAAGCGGATGTAGTGGAAGAAGCAACGGCGCAGAAACGCGTCCGGCAATTCCTTCTCGTTGTTCGAGGTGATGATGATGACCGGCCGATTGCTCGCAGTGATGGTCTGGCGCGTCTCGTAGACATAGAACTCCATCTGATCGATCTCGCGCAGCAGATCGTTCGGAAACTCGATGTCGGCCTTGTCGATTTCGTCGATCAGCAGCACCGGGCGCTGCTGCGCCTCGAAGCATTCCCACAAGCGGCCCTTGACGATGTAGTTGCCGATGTCCTTGACCTTTTCCTCGCCGAGCTGCGAATCGCGCAGGCGGCTGACCGCGTCGTACTCGTAGAGTCCGTGCTGGGCCTTGGTGGTGGACTTGATCGGCCAGTCGTAGAACGGCATGCCGAGCGAGGCAGCCACTTCCTTGGCCAGCTGGGTCTTGCCGGTACCGGGCTCGCCCTTGACCAGCAGCGGGCGGGACAGCGTCACGGCGGCGTTGACCGCCATCGTCAGATCGTCGGTGGCGACGTAATTTTCGGTACCTTCGAAACGCACGGATTGACCCTCGCTTGAGAATGCGGATGCCGGCCAGTCTATAGGACCACCGGTGAATCCGGCAGTTCGTTGCCGACGTCGGCCCGCACGCCGGGGCTGCCCGGCGGGTACTTCGCCAGCACCGAGGTCACTGACTCGATCGCCGCTACCGCCCCCTGCTCGAACTGGCCGGCGCGGAAGCCCCGCGAAGCGGCCTCGGCGCAGGCATCCCACTCGCTCTGCGGCACATGCCCGCCGGCCACTCCACGATCAACCACGATCTCGATCTTGCGGTCGGCCATCAGTACGTAGATCAGCACACCATTGTTGTGCTCGGTATCCCAGACACGCAGCGCCGAAAACAGGTCCTCGGCGCGCTCGCGCGGACCGAGACCGGCGAAGACGTCAACCAAGCTCAGACCGGCTTCGACCGCAAAGCGGATCTCGCCGGGATGACGGGTTTCACAGGCACGCACCGTGGCTTCGATGGTTTCAAGTACGGCTGGGGTGAAATGCCGCCGCAGGCTCAGGCGAGCCGTCACCGCATGCCGCCAAGCACGTTGCAGGGTGTTCACGTCACCAACCTCCCGAGGCACCACCGCCACCAAAACCGCCACCGCCGCCGGAAAATCCGCCGCCGCCGAAACCGCCACCTCCACCGCCGAAACCACCCAGGGCGCCGAGACCGCCGTAATAGAGCGCGCTCCGCCGGCGACCGAGACCACGACCACCGCCGCCACCACCGAGAAACATCACCAGCAATATGGCGACCACCGCCACGCTGACACCCGCCACCGGGGAAATCAGCAACGCGGCCGGCCCTCCGGCCACCAACGCGCCAACCACGCCGCCGCGCCGCTTGGTCGAGCCGGCGGCGACCATCGAACCGATCACGGTGCCGAAGATCAGCATGGTGCCCAGCGCCATGATCGCCGGATCACCGTGCCGCTGGGCGCGCGCTTTGGGCTGCGGCAGCGGTTCGCCCTGCACCACGGCGATCATCGCATCCACACCGGACGAGACACCGGTATAGAAGTCCCCGTCGCGAAAATACGGTGTCACCACGTCGCTGACGATGCGCTTGGCGGTCACGTCCGGCAACGCACCTTCGAGTCCGTAGCCGACCTCGATGCGCAACTTGCGGTCGTCCTTGGCAACGATCAGGATCGCGCCGTCGTCCACGCCCTCGCGGCCGAGCTTCCATTGCTCGGCCACGCGGATGCCGTATTGCTCGATGGTTTCATCGCCGGTGCTCGGCACCATCAGCACGGCGATCTGGCTACCCTTTTCGCGCTCGAAGGCGGTCAGTTTGCTTTCAAGGGCGGATTGCTCGCTGGACGACAACGTCCCGGTCCGGTCGGTGACATGCGCCTTCAAAGCCGGCACCTCGACCGTCTGCGCCATCGCTACCGAGCAGACGGCGGCCAGCACGGCGACGCACAGCAGGCGCATCACGCGCACTTATTCGCCCGTGCCGAAATCGACCGCCGGCGGACGTGAAATCTCGGCCTCGTTCTCGACACTGAAGTTGGACTTGGTGCTGTAGTCGAACATCTTCGCCGTCAGATTCGTCGGAAACGAGCGGATGGTGACGTTGTATTCCTGCACCGAATCGATATAGCGCTTGCGCGCCACGGTGATGCGGTTTTCGGTGCCTTCGAGCTGCGCCTGCAGATCGCGGAACACCGTGTCCGACTTGAGCTGCGGATAGTTCTCGGACACCACCAGCAATCGCGACAACGCCGAACTCAGCTGCCCCTGCGCCTGCTGAAAGCGGTTGAAGGCCTCGGGATCGTTGACCAGTTCCGGTGTCGCCTGAATGCTGCCGACGCGCGCACGCGCCTCGGTGACTTCGGTAAACACGTCCTTCTCCTGCTTGGCGTAGCCCTTCACGGTGTTGACCAGATTGGGCACCAGGTCCGCGCGTCGCTGATATTGGTTGAGCACTTCCGACCAGGCCGCGTTCACCGCCTCTTCCTGGCGCTGGATCGCGTTGTAACCGCAACCGGAGAGCAACAGGCTCAGTAACACGAGCGGCAAGCCCACAAACAAACGAGCCGAGCGAATCATCTTGCAGGTCTCCCGATCAAGGCGCGATGGCGCCGAAGATCGTCAACATGGGGGCAAGGCCGCGGACTTGCAAGCCATCGGCCGTAGCGGCTGTCGTCGCACAGACGCCTCTGCTGGCGTTTAAACTGAACAAGCCCGACCAGTCCCATGCGCCGCCCCCCCAAACCCATCCGATTACACACAACTCAAAGCGCGCCGACTTCACGGGCATATCGCAAGCCGATGCCGAAGTCGGCGACGCGCTGTAAGCCGAGCCAGAGGGTCTTCACACCGGGCTCGCCATCGCTCTTTCGTCCCAGGAAACCG
>JAHZLQ010000064.1 GCA_022599775.1 Gammaproteobacteria bacterium | reverse complement strand
GATCCGCGCCACGATCAAGGGCGAAACCGACCGGCCGGCCTGCGCCGTGGTGGCGCATCTGGATACGCTCGGCGCCACGGTGCGCCTGATCAAGGACAACGGCCGGCTCGCGCTGCTGCCGCTGGGCAGCTGGTCCAGCCGCTTCGCCGAGGGTGCGCGCGTCACCCTGTTCACCGACATCGGCCCGTTTCGCGGAACCATCCTGCCGCTGATGGCCTCCGGCCATGCCTTCAACAACCAGGTCGACGATCAGCCCACCAACTGGACCCAGGTGGAACTGCGTCTCGACGAGAACGTGCATTCCAAGGCCGATCTCACCCAGCTCGGCGTCAATATCGGGGACTTCATTTCGATCGACCCGCAGCCGGAGCTGCACGAGAACGGCTACATCTCCTCACGCCATCTCGATGACAAGGCCGGTGTCGCCGCGCTGCTGGCGGCGATCAAGGCGATCGTCGAATCCGATCTGGTGCTGCCGGTCTATTTCCATCCGATGTTCACGATCACCGAGGAAGTCGGCTTCGGTGCTTCGGCGGTGCTCGACGCGCGCATCAGCGAAATGGTCTCGATCGACATCGCGATACCGGCCGAAGGCCAGAACTCACGCGAACACGGCGTCACCGTGGCGATCTGTGATTCAAGCGGACCGTTCGACTACCACCTCACGCGCGAACTGCTGCGTCTGTGCACGGAGCACCGGATTGAGCACCAGCGTGATGTATTCCCGTACTACTTCTCGGATTCCGCAGCCGCCCTGCGCGCCGGCTACGATATCCGTCATGCCCTGCTCGGCTTCGGTGCCGACGCTTCGCACGGCTATGAGCGTACGCATCTGTCGTCGCTGCACGCCATCGCCGAACTGGTGACGCTCTACGCCCAGAACGGACCGGTCGTCGCGCGCGACCGTCGTGCGATTGGCTCGCTCGAAGGTTTTCCGCACCAATGGAAGCCCGAAGACATCGAGGAACCGACGCCGATGCCACATCCCAAGGAGTTCCTGTAGCGAGCCGGCGCCCGTGTCCTAAGCCTGCCCGCAGAAGGCGTAATCGACGTCCGGTCGCCGGCCGTCGATGATGTCGGCGAGCGCCTGACCGGAACCGCAGCCGTGGGTCCAGCCGAGCGTGCCGTGCCCGGTATTCAGATACAGGCCGCGCACGCGGCTCGGGCCGATGTAGGGCAGGTTGCTCGGAGTGGACGGGCGCAGACCGGTCCAGTAGCTGCCCAGTTCCGGTTGGCTCATGCCCGGAAAGACCTGCAGGGTCCGTTTGAGCAGCGCCTGGCAACGGACCTGATTGAGTTCCATCGAATAGCCGTTGAATTCGGCAGTGCCGGCGACACGGATCCGGTCTCCGAGGCGCGAAAACACGATCTTGTGTTCTTCGTCGGTGATGCTGACGCTGGGCGCCCGCTCGGGGTCCAGAATCGGCAGGGTCAGTGAATAGCCCTTGACCGGATAGATGTCGAGTTTGACGCCCACGGTTCTGGCGAGCTCACGGCTGAAGCTGCCGAGTGCGAGCACATAGGCGTCCGCCGTCGCGGTCTGGTAGGCGCCGGTTTCGTCCGCGTATTCAACGCCGCTGAGACGGCCGCGCTCTTCAGTGAGGCGGGTGATGCGCACCCCGTACCGGAAGCGCACGCCGCGCTTTTCGCAGCGCTCGGCCAGACGCGTGGTGAACAGGTGAACGTCGCCGGATTCGTCGGCGCTGGTGTAGGTCGCGCCCACCAGCTGCGAACGGATGGCGGCGAGGGCAGGCTCGATCCGCAGGACTTCGTCGACGTCGATGCTGCGCCGTTCGCAGCCCAGGTCGCGCATCACGCGCGTCATCGCCATCGTGCCTTCGAAGGTCTTGGCGTTGGTGAAGTAATGCAGGATGCCGCGTGACAGGTGGTCGTATTCGATGTCGAAATCGGTGCGCAGGGCCTGCAGCAGGGTGCGGCTATAGGTGCCGAGCCGAACCAGTTGCACGGCGTTGGCGCGCGTGCGCTGGGCCGTGCATTCGCGCAGAAACTTGAGTCCCCAGGCCCACTGCGCCGGGTCGGCGCGCAGGCGGAACAACAGCGGCGCGTCCTCGCGCCCCAGCCAGCGCAGCATCTTCAAGGGCGCAGACGGTGTGGCCCAGGGTTCCGCGTGACTCACCGAGATCTGGCCGCCGTTGCCGAAGCTGGTCTCGCGGGCCGCACCGGCATTGCGTTCGAGCACCGTCACTTCGTGTCCGGCCTTCGACAGATACCAGGCCGTTGCGACGCCGATGACGCCGGCGCCCATGACGATGACCTTCATTGATTCAACTCCAGCTGACTCCAGCAAAGTGGGGCATGAGCATTCGGCCGGTCCGGAATGATCGATCGTGCTGCTGCGGATGGGCAGTCGTCTTGGTAATGACTACTCGCAGCAGATATTGCGTTTGAACTCGACGTAGCGCCGCGCCAGGGTTTTCCAGGCTTCACCGGGACGGCCGTGGCCCACCGGCTTCTGGTTGAGGCTCACGATCGGCATGACATCCTTGGTTGAACTGCTGATCCAGATTTCATCCGCATCGAGCAGCTCCGCTTCGGATACTTCACGTTCTTCGAATGGCATGCGATTCTTTCTGCACAGTTCGATCACCAGATCGCGAGTGATGCCGCCGAGAATCCGGTTGCTGAGCGGCGGTGTCGCGATCAGACCGTCCTTGACCACGAACACATTGGTGGACGAGCCCTCGGTCAGGAAACCATCCCGAGTCAATATCGCTTCGACCGCACCGCTTTCCACCGCTTGCTGACGTAGCATGGCGTTCGGCAGCAGCGAGACCGACTTGATGTCGCAACGGGCCCAGCGCGGATCGTCGGCGCTGATGGCGGCTGCGCCGCTGGCGCTGTCCGGATGTGTCACCGCCGTTTCCGCATTCAGTGCTGCGGTCGTCATGAAGATGGTGGGCGGGATCGGAGGCGTTGGAAACGCGTGGTCGCGAGTCGCGGCGGTGCCCCGCGTCACCTGCAGGTAGACCGAGGCATTGCCGCCACCATTCCGGAGCAGCAGCTTCTGACAAAGCACCTGCCAGGTTTCTCTGGAGTGCGGGTTGTAGATCTGCAGTTCGCCCAAGGAACGTTCCAGCCGGGCGAGATGTTCATCGATTCGAAAAAGGACGCCGTTGAAAGCGGGGATCACTTCGTACACCCCGTCCGCGAACAGGAAACCCCGGTCCAAAGGTGAAATCCGCGCACGCTCGGACTCCATGAAAGTACCGTTGAGATAGACCTCGGTCATGAGTAGCTCGAATCCTGTAATTCAGAGTGAACGCCGCATCGCGTCAAAAATAAACTGAGACCCGTCCAACCTCGGATCCCGCGCGTCACCGGCGACAAGGCCCCGCCAAGCCGCCGCAAAGACCTGGTCGAACCCGGCGCCGGTCCGCGGCGCGGAGCATGCTTGATTGATGGTGCGGAGCCTAGCGGGAGTGCTCCGCACGGGCTAATGAAAAGAGTGGGATGAGGCATAACCCTTTATTATGGTGGACGGATCGCGGTCATGTGCGGCCTCCGAAAGACGCCGTTGCCGGCGCATGCGGCGGCCATGGCATCCGAGTTGCAGTCGATCCATGGATGACGTGAAGCAAGGCCTCGGCAGACGCTGCGCACCGTCGCGTCTGCGACCGATGAGCCCATGAGTGCGTCGCCGGTTCGTCAGGACGAGCCCCCGGACCTGTTCACCGAAGCGGCATCGTTGCGAATCCGGTCCTGGGCCATGGCGGAGCGGACGCGCCGACGGGACGGTTGGGTGCGTCGCGGAGCAGGCATCACGCCCTGATCGCATAACCTTGAGTTATGCGATCTCCCGATCAATTCATTAGCTCCCGAAGCGACCACTCCATATGGTTGCCTAGGCCTTGAATGAGACAAACCTATGCAAATGAGAACCGACGCTGTCAATGCCTTGCCGCCTGCTGCGCGCCTCACGAAGTTGCGTGTTCACGGTCATCGGTGGGTGGCGGCCACAGCTGCGATGGTCACTCTGGTCCCGAATGGTGAGTCGCGATGAGCGCCACATCCGCTGAGGTTTCGAACGCGGTGTCTCCCGGCGCGCAGTGGTCGTCGCGTCTGTCCGCAGAGATCGGCAAAGCGGTCCTTGGGCAGAGCCAGATCATCGAGCGTTTGCAGATCGCTTTGCTGACGGGTGGCCATGTCCTTCTGGAGGGTATGCCGGGGCTCGCCAAGACCCTGCTGGTCAAGTCGCTGGCGCAATCAATGGGCGTCTCCTTCGAGCGCGTTCAGTTCACGCCCGACCTTCTGCCCAGCGACATCGTCGGCACCATGGTCTATTCGCCGGGAGACGGTCAGTTCTCGCCGCATCTGGGGCCGATCTTCGCCAATCTCGTACTGGCCGACGAAATCAACCGCTCGCCGGCCAAAGTGCAGAGTGCCTTGCTGGAAGCGATGCAAGAGCGTCAGGTCACCATCGGCGGTACCACCTATCCCTTGCCGAAGCCGTTTCTGGTCATGGCCACGCAGAACCCGGTCGAGCAGGAAGGGACCTATCCACTGCCCGAGGCGCAGCTCGACCGATTCCTGTTCAAGTTGCTGCTCGACTACCCGGCCCTTGATGAGGAACTGGAAATGGTGCGGCGTTGGGGCAACGTCACATCGCAGCCGGCGCTGAGCGCCGTAGCCAGCGGCGAGCAGCTTCTGGAACTGCGAAAGGAGGTTGACGCGATTCATGTCGCCGAATCCATGCAGGGGTACATGGTCGCTCTGGTGCGCGAGACGCGTACGATCGCCGCAAAGCGCGAGGAGGCGGGCGCTGCGCCCAAGACCCTGGCCTTTGGTGCCTCGCCGCGTGCCTCGCTCAGCCTGTTCCAGGCGAGTCGTGCCCTGGCATGGCTGCGCGGCAGCGACTTCGTTACCCCGGCCTTCGTACAGGATGTGTTCCTGGATGTGATGCGGCACCGTGTCGGTCTGACCTACGAGGCGGAATCGCTCGGCATCACCGCCGACGAGGTGCTCAGTGGAATTCTGAAGCAGACCGCCGTGCCCGAAAGCGGCGCCGTGGCCGGCTGATGCGCTTCGCATGATTCGGAGCTCCACGACGTCGACCGCGCCCTCGACCGTGTTGCCATCGGCACCGCGGACGGTACTGCGTAGGTTGGAGTGGCAGGTCCAGCACTCCGTGAATACCTCGCTCAGCGGGGACTATCGCTCCGCTTTCCGGGGGCGGGGCATGGAGTTCGACCAGGTCGTCAAGTATCAGTGGGGGGACGATCTGCGTTCCATCGACTGGAATGTCACCGCCCGGCTCGGTGAGCCCTACCGCAAGAAGTTCGTGGAGGAGCGGGAGCTTTCGCTGATCCTGGTGTTCGAGGATTCGCCGGTCCTGCAGTTCGGCTCCGGGCAGCGCACGCGGCGCGATTCGTTGCTGGAAGCCGCCGCATTGCTGATGCTGGTGAGCGCGACCAACCGCGATCGTGTTGGATTGTTCTATAGCTCGCCGGAGACATCCTGGTTCCAGCGGCCGCTGTCCGGCCGCAAGGCGATTCTGCGTCTGGCCACGCGGCTGCTGAGCCAGGCGCCGCCACCGCTGGATGTGTCGCCGTCGTGCGCCCTGCCTTGGCGGATGATCCGCCGAGCCGCGCCCAACGGCGGCGTGCTGCTCTGGTTCGGGCCGTTCGTGCCGACCGAGGCGCCCGAGGGTTGGCGCGGCCTGCAACAGCGCTGTCAGACGATCGGTGTCCGCGCCGACGATGTCTGGGATCTGGAGTTGCCGCCCCGCACACGCTTGTCTGCCTACGATCCCGTGGCCGGACAGCTGGTCAACATCGACACCGCCTCGCATGCGACCCGCGCCGCACATGCGCGCTGGAGCCGGTGGCGCGAGACTCATTTCACGCGTCTGTTCGCCGCGGTCGACCATCGCCTGATCATTCACAACGATGCCGATCCCCTGCAGGCATTGATGGCCTATTTCCATCAGCACGGGCGCGCAGGTCGCCGCGGATGAAGACCTCAAGGATCAGGGCATGCTGAGCGGCTGGACCTTCCACGACCCACTGTACCTGTGGCTGCTCGGACTGCTGATGGTGGTCGCCGTGTTGCGGCGTCAGCGCAGCGTAACCGTGCTGATGGTGCCGGGCGCCGAGGAGTGGCAGGCCTCGACCGCGGCGAACTCGGCACCTTGGCCGGTGTTCTGCGCCTATGCCGGACTGGCGCTGCTGATCGTCGGTCTCGCCCGCCCGCAATACATGGAGCCGGATACGGATCACAAGCGCACCGGCTATGACTTCATCATCGCCATCGATCTGTCGACCAGCATGTATGCCGAGGATTTCCAGCGCGGCGACACGATGACCAATCGTCTGCAGGCGATCAAGCCGATGATCTCCGCGTTCATCAATCGCCGGCCGGATGATCGAATCGGTATCGTCACCTTTGGTGGGCGCGCCTATACCTTTGCGCCGCTGACCTTCGACCACGAGTGGCTGCGCAAGCAGACCGCGCGCCTGTCGATCGGCCTGATCGAGGACGGTACTGCCATCGGCGATGCGATCGGCGTGTCGCTGGCGCGTCTGCGCCAGGGCCAGCGGGATGACGATGCGGACAAGCGCGAAGGCGCATTCATCGTGCTGCTCACGGACGGCGCCAGCAACAAGGGTTCGCTCGATTCGCGTGCGGCGGCGCAACTCGCCGCAATCGACGGCGTCATGGTCTACACCATCGGTGCCGGTGCCGAAGGCGACATTCCGATGCCGGTCTTCGACTATGCCGGCAATCGCATCGGTACCGAAATGCGGGCTTCCGAAATCGACACGCTGGCGCTACGCGACATCGCCGACACCACCGGCGGGCTGTTCTTCCGCGCCACCGATGAAAACGCCGTGGAGGATGCCTTCAGGGCGATCAATCAGGACAACAAGATCGAGTTCGACGCGCCGCCGCCCTTGATCAGCCACGAACTTTTTCACGTCTTTGTATTGCCCGGCATCGCGCTGCTGGGGCTCGCTCTGTTTGGCGCCGTGCGGCGATCGAACGACAGGGCCTTAGCGTGATGCCGGAATTCGCCGGGTGCGGTAAAGCCATTCACATGAGGTTTCGTCCATGACGATGTTGCGCCGTCGCTTCCTTGGGGCCCTGGGTCTGGGTGTTGTGGTGTTCTTGGTGTCTGGCCACAGCGCCTGGGCAGCCGAAAAGCGGCCTTCGCCGACCAAGCCGGTTCGTATCGCGGTGATGCAGTTCATGCACGAAACGGTCACCTTCCTGCCGTTTGACACTGTCACCGAGGACTTCATCTACGAAGGCTCGCCCGCGCGTGGTGATGCACTGCTGAGCGCGTCGAGCTACCACATCAGCCGGTCCTCCATGAGCGGCTTCGTCAAGGTGGCGCGCGAGCACGCCAATGTGGATCTGGTCGGCATCGAATCACCGCTGGGCTCGAAGAAGGGGTCCGGCTCCGGCTGGATCACCAAGGAGGCCTTCGAGCATTTCGTCGACAAGATGGTGGCGGACCTGAAAGCCCAGGGTCCGTTCGACGGTGCCTACCTGTCGCTGCACGGCGCCATGGGCGTGCGCGGCGTGGCCAAGCCGGAAGCGGAGCTTGCGCGGCGGGTGCGCGAGGTGATCGGCCCCAAGGCGATGATCGCCGGTACCTTCGACCCGCATGGCAATGAAGACGACGAATTCCTGCGTTATGCGGACCTCGCCTTCACCATCAAGTACTACCCGCACTACGACGGCTATCTGCAGGGTGAGCGCGCGGCGCGCACCTTGATCCGCTCGATTCGCGGCGACTACAAACCGACCACCGCGACCCGCAAGCCGCCGATCATCACCGCCTCGGTGCTGCAATGGACCGGTGCCTCGCCCTGGATGGACCTGGTGCAGCGCGCGCTGACCTGGGAGGCGCGCGAGCCCGACGTCTACGTGAATTTCTACTACGGTTTCGCGTTCGCGGACGTGGTCGATGCCGGCATGGCGTTCCAGGTGATGACCAACGGCGATCCGGAACTGGCCGAGCACATTGCCGACGACATGGCCAACACCGCCTGGCGCCTGCGCGACGAGCTGGTACACGGCACCACGGTCTATTCCATGGCCGAAGGCGTGCAGAAGGCCAAGGCGGCGGTGAAGGAGGCGCAGGTGCCGATCGTGTTCGCCGATCACAGTGACCGTACCGGCGCGGCCACCTGGCTGCTGAAGCAGGTCATCGCACAGAAGATGGGCCATACCCTGTTCGGCACCATCGCCGACGAGGATGCCATCGAAGCGCTGCGCAAGCAGGGCGTGAAGCCCGGCGATGCCTTCGACATGGAGATCGGCGGCAAGCTGGACGTGTCTGCGGGCGAGCCGGTGCGCGTGATCGGTACCGTCAACACCGTCAGTGGTGGGCTGGGGCGGGGCGCCGCCAAATCCCAGCTCTGGGTCAGTGTGAAGTTCGGGGATGGCAATGTGGTCATCATCAGCCCGCATCTGCATCAGAATCGCTGGCCCGAGGAATTTCTGGAGATCGGGATCAACCCGGCGGACTTCGAAGCGATCGCGATCAAGTCGCGCGTGCACTTCCGTCGCGGCTATTACGACAACGGTTATGCCAAGACCATTCTGCTGGTGGAGCCCGAGCAGCCGTTCCTCGGAACCGTTCGCCTGGAAGCGCTGGATTACCAGCATCTCAAGCTCGATCACCTCTACCCGTACGGAAAGAACCTCAGCTACCCCTAGGCATTGAGCGCATTGGCACTCGAAGTCCGGTCTGTCGTCGCGGCAGCTATGGCCGCGGCGGACCGTGAGCTGGGACCCTTGGAGAGACGTACACGATGAACATCAGCAAACGCGCGGTATTGACGCTGTTCGCACTCGTCGCGCTGGCGGCGACCACCCTGGGCAACGAGGCGCAGGCGGCGGACAAGCGCAGCAGCGCCACCAAGCCGGTGCGCATCGCGGTGATGAAGTTCTCGCACGAGACCGTGACCTTCCTGCCATACGACACCACCACCGAGGACTTCATCTACGAAGGCTCTCCGGCGCGAGGCGAGGCCCTGTTGAACTCGGCGCCGCAAAGCTATATCGGCGGCTTCGTGCAGGTCGCGCACGAACACGCGAATGTCGAGCTGGTCGGCATCGAGTCGCCCTTGAGTTCGAAGCGCGGTTCGGGCTCCGGCTGGATCACCCAGGAAGCCTTCGAGCATTTCGTCGACAAGATGATGGCCGACCTGAAGGCCCAGGGCCCGTTCGATGGCGCCTATCTGTCGCTGCACGGCGCGATGGGTGTGCGCGGTGTGGCCAAGCCGGAAGCGGAGATCGCGCGGCGTGTTCGCGAGGTGATCGGCCCCAAGGCGATGATCGTCGGCACCTTCGACCCGCATGGCAATGAAGACGACGAATTCCTGCGTTATGCGGACCTCGCCTTCACCATCAAGTACTACCCGCACTACGACGGCTATCTGCAGGGTGAGCGCGCGGCACGCACCTTGATTCGCGCGATTCGCGGCGACTACAAGCCCACCACTGCGACCCGCAAGCCGCCGATCATCACCGCCTCCGTGCTGCAATGGACCGGCGCTTCGCCATGGATGGATCTGGTGCAGCGCGCGTTGACCTGGGAAGCGCGCGAGCCCGACGTCTACGTGAATTTCTTCTATGGCTTCGCGTTCGCGGACGTGGTCGACGCTGGCATGGCGTTCCAGGTGACGACCAACGGCGATCCGGAACTGGCCGAGCACATTGCCGACGACATGGCGAATACCGCCTGGCGGCTGCGCAAGGAACTGGTGAGCGGAACCCAAGTTTACACCATGGCCGAAGGCGTCGGTCTCGCCAAGGCGGCAGCGGCGCAGGGCAAGGCGCCGGTGGTGCTGGCGGATCACAGCGATCGTTCGGGTGCCGCCACCTGGCTGTTGCAGCAGGTGATCGAACAGAAGCTGAGCGGCGTGCTCATCGCCACCATCGCCGACGAGCAGGCGATCGAGACCCTGCGCAAGCAGGGCGTGAAGCCGGGCGACGCCTTCGATATGGAGATCGGCGGCAAGCTCGACGTATCGGCCGGTGAGCCGGTGCATATCGTGGGTACGGTGGATACCGTCAGCGGCGGTCTGGCGCGCAGCGGCTCGCAGCAGCTGTGGGTCAGCGTGAGGTTCGGCGACGGCAACGTCGTCATCATCAGCCCGTACAAGCACCAGAACACCGATCCGCAGGCCTTCCTGAAGATCGGCATCAATCCTGGCGACTTCGACGTGATCGCCATCAAGTCGCGCGTGCACTTCCGCCGCGGCTACTACGACAACGGATACGCCAAGACCATCGTGCTGGTGGAACCGGAGCAGCCCTTCCTGGGGACGATCCGCCTGGAAGCGCTGAAGTACAAGCACCTCAAGCTGGATCAGTTCTATCCCTACGCGAAGAACCTTAGCTACCCGTGAGCATGCGCGAACTTTCCGTGACACCGAACAAATCGGGGCAGGCGCCGCCTGCCATGCGGGCGATGCGTAATGGCGGCCGCGTCCGCGCCAGTCTGGGGCTGAACCGGTGAGTTGGGGCGCTCCATGGTGGTTGCTCGCGCTGATATTGCCGCTGCTCGGCGCGATGGGCATCGTTCGCCTCATGCGCGCCGCACCGCGGCTGCGATGGCACGCGATCAAGCGGGTGGCGATTGCCGGTCAGCGTCTGCGCCCGGCGCAGTCTCGGCCGCGTCGCCCCGCGTTCATCACCTTGCTTGCGATCACGCTGGCATTGATCGCGGTGGCGAAGCCGCGTTGGGGCGAACAGAACCAGGAATCGTATACCCACACGCGCGAAGTGATGATTGCGCTCGACCTGTCACGGAGCATGTTGACCGAGGATGTCGACCCTTCTCGGCTGGAACAGGCGCGCACGGTGACCGAATCCCTGCTCGATGCGCTCAAGGGTGAACGGGTCGGGCTGATCGTCTTCGCCGGGACCGCCTTCGTTCAAGTACCGCTAAGTTCCGACTACCAGATCATCCGTGAATTCCTGCCGCTGCTGGACCCCGATTACCTGCCGCAGGGCGGCTCGGACTACACCGGCATGCTCAATGCCGCCTTGGAAGGTTTTGGCGAGGACGAGGATGCCGATCGTTATTTGATTGTTCTGAGTGACGGCGAAAGCACCACCGAAGGCTGGAACAAGCTGCTCGACAAGCTGAGCGAACGCCAGATCCACGTGCTGTCGATGGGCGTCGGTACCGAAGAGGGCGGGTTCATCCCGGACGAATACGGCGGTTATCTTCAGGATGCCGATGGCGGCACGGTCCATTCCACCTTGATGCCGGCGACCTTGCAGACCCTGGCGCGGCGCACCAATGGTCGGTATCTGAATGCCAGCACGCTGGCGGACGTCGAACCCCTGCTCGCGGACACTGTGGAAACCGGACGCAAAGGCCTGTTCGGGGGCGAAGTCAGCGGCACGCAGAAGGAACGCTTCCAGTGGCTGCTGCTGCCCGCAGTGCTGCTGGGGATGCTGGGTCTGGTTCGTGAATTCAGGCAGCGGCCACAGCCGCGCCAGATTCGCTTGCGCGGCGTTGACGCCAAGGCGGCGGCTTCGCGCCTGTCCGCGAGCGTCGCCGTGCTGGCCGGTCTGCTGTCGATGACGGCGCCGCCGGCAGCGCGCGCGCATTTCGATGCGGAAGCTGGTTTCGACGTACGCGAGGAATTCGACAGCAATCCGGTCGACCGCTTGCGCGCCATCGTCCGGCACCTTGGGGAATTCGACTACGACGCCTATGACCTGCGGCTGATGGTGGAGGCGACGATCAAGTACGGGCTGGACGAGCAACGAACCGGATTGCTGCCGGCCGAGGGCGTGATTCGGGATGCGATCGAAGCCACCCGGCACGGTGAGCAGCTCGACCCCTCGATCGCCGATTGGGGGCTCTACCGTTCGCGCCTCACGGCGATGCTCGCGCCACCGGAATCGGAGCAGGCCGAGGCCGAGGCCGACGAGAAGCGCAAGGAGCTGATGGACGAGGAAGACAATCCTCCAGTCGTGACCGGGCAAAGCACGCAGCAGTCCGCAACCGACTCCTTCGGACAGGGCGCTTCGACGAAAACCGATGCCGCGCTGGGTGATCTGTCGCCGGGCGAAGACCCGATCATCTCCAGGGGCAAAAAGCCGCCGCTGCCCAAGAGTGTGCGCAAGGCTGCCGCCATGCGTTCCAAGCCGGGGGGCGGTTCGGGGTCCAGCGTCGATCCGATTCTCGAATTCTCGAAGAAGCGAATGAAAGACGTGACGAGCAAGGATTCGCCGGGGCGCCTGCACCAATTGTTGAGCGACGGGGCTCAGGAACAACGCGACACCAACCAGAACGATTGGTAATGAGGCCAGGAACCGCAATGAAGTCGATCGTCCGTGTTCGCCACCTCATGTGGGCAGCCCTGCTGCTGGCCGGAACGCTGTGTTCGATCGCTCAGCCGGTGCTGGCGATCCCCGCCGAGGCGGCGGCGGCCCCGCCGGAGCTGGTGGTGCCGTCGCCGATCCTCGAGCCACTGAAACCGGGGCACAGTGGTGCGCTGCCCTGGGCGTTCAATCCCGTCTGGTTCCTGCTGCTCGGGCTGATATTGCCGGCCGCGATCTGGACAGGCCTGGCCTGGAAGCGTGCTTTCGATACCGACCCGGCGCGCTTGCGCCGCTCCGGCGTGCGTGACCTGCATCGCCTGATCGCCGAATTGCGACGCCCCGGCGTTCTCCCGCAGGCTCGCCATCTGTACCGGTGGATGGATGCCTCCGCAAGAGCCTGGAACCTGCGGGTCTCCACCCCCACCGCCAGCGAAATCTCCAGCGCCGTATTCGAGCTGAGCCAGGACGCGGTCTGTAGCGGCCGATGGTATGCACTGTGGTGTTCGACGGAACGCGGTCTTTTCTCGGCCGAGGCTGCATTGCCGAGCGACTGGCTGGAGCGCGCCGGTAGCGCCGCCGATGACATCGAGATGCCGCCGCGCGAGCATCGCCTGCCCGACCGTCGAGCGCATTGGCTGCCGACGATGCAGACCTTGATACTGGCGACCGTGCTCGGCTTTTCCGGCGCGGCGCGATCCGCCGAGGTCCCGGTCGAGGATGCCCCGGCGGTCGATTGGGCGCAGGTCCAGGCGCCGGCCCGGTCGGCGCTGCAAGCCGACTGGACGGACTGGGCCGCGCACGAGAATCTGGCGATGCTCAACATCGACCGGGAAAACTGGAACCTCGCCGTGGCACATGGGACGGCCTCGTTCCTGCTGCATTCCTCGGCACCACACGCGCGCAACAATCTGCGCTTCGCGCTGGCGCAGACCGCGATGGCCGATCCGACGCTCAAACGCTTGTTCTTCGGCGCCTGGTATCAGCGGCTGCCTTCATGGCTCTCGGCCAGCGGATGGCAGCGTCTGGCGCTGCTGTCCGGCCTGCTGTTGGCGTTCGCGCTCGGCGTTGTCGTGATCGCGCTGTATCGGCCACGCCGACGCCTGCTGATCGGGCTCGGCGCTGGCGGCGGCGCGACCGCCGTGCTGCTGCTGGCCGTCAGCGTGCTGTGCTGGAGCGCTTACGGCGACCTGCGGTACGTGGATGTCGGCATGCTTGTGCAGAAGGTCAACCTGAGCCCGGAACCGACCGACCTGGTACCCGAGGAAGAAACCGCGCCCCTGGTGGCCGGTTCGGTGGTGAAGGTCTCGCGCTCGTTTCTGGGCTGGAAGCGGATCGCCGCCAGCCAGGGGCCGTCGGGTTGGGTTCGCGACAATGCGGTGATTCCGCTGTATGCCGATCGCTGAGTCTGATCGAGCGTCGCGCCGACATGTTCAAGCGAGGTTCGCCAGCGGCCGGAATTTGCGAGATGCCGGCATAACCGCGGGTTATACAGGCTCGCGATCAATTCATTGGCCGCTGCGGGACTCGCTCTATATGGTCTTAGTCGCTCTCGAAACCTGTCGCGAGACCGCCGTGGGACTCAGCGCCGCCAACAGCGGCCCGCAGGAATTCGAAGTCACTCAGACCAAGAGGATGCATTCATGAAGTTACCGCGCCGCACTCTACTCACGATGCTCTGTCTGGCGGTCGTCGGACTTTCGCCCTGGGGCCTGGGCGCGCAGGCCGCCGACAAGCGCATCAACGCCACCAAGCCGGTGCGCATCGCGGTGATGAAGTTCTCGCACGAGACCGTGACCTTCCTGCCGTACGACACCACCACCGACGACTTCATCTTCGAAGGCTCCCCGGCTCGAGGCGAGGCCCTGTTGAGCTCATCGCCGCAGGGCTACATCGGCGGCTTCGTGCAGGTTGCGCGCGAGCACGCCAACGTCGAGCTGGTCGGCATCGAATCGCCGCTGGGTTCCAAGAAGGGCTCCGGCTCCGGCTGGATCACCAAGGAAGCCTTCGACTACTTCGTCGACAAGATGGTCGCCGATCTCAAGGCGCAAGGTCCGTTCGACGGCGCCTATCTGTCCCTGCACGGCGCAATGGGTGTGCGCGGTGTGGCCAAGCCGGAAGCGGAGATCGCACGGCGCGTGCGTGAAGCGATCGGTCCAAAGGCGATGATCGCCGGCACCTTCGATCCGCACGGCAACGAAGACGGCGAGTTCCTGCGCTACGCGGACCTCGCGTTCACCATCAAGTACTACCCGCATTACGACGGTTACCTGCAGGGCGAGCGCGCGGCACGCACCCTGATCCGTTCGATTCGTGGTGACTACAAGCCCACGACCGAATCGCGCAAACCGCCGATCATCACCGCCTCGGTGCTGCAGTGGACCGGCGCCTCGCCGTGGATGGATCTGGTGCAGCGCGCCTTGACCTGGGAAGCGCGCGAACCCGATGTCTACGTGAATTTCTACTATGGCTTCGCGTTCGCGGATGCCGTCGACGCCGGTATGGCGTTCCAGGTGATCACCAACGGGGATCCGGAACTGGCGGCGCACATCGCGGACGACATGGCCAACACCGCCTGGCGTCTACGCAAGGAGCTGGTCTACGGCACCAAGGTGCACAAGATGGCCGAGGGTGTCGGTCTCGCCAAGAAGGCGGTCGAGGAAGGCAAGGTGCCGGTGGTGCTGGCGGATCACAGCGACCGCTCCGGTGCCGCCACCTGGCTGCTCAAGCAGGTCATCGAGCAGAAGCTGAGCGGCGTGCTGATCGGCACCGTCGCGGATGAGGACGCCATCGAAACCCTGCGCAAGCAGGGCGTCAAGCCGGGCGACCCCTTCGACATGGAAATCGGCGGCAAGCTCGACGTTTCGGCGGGCGATCCGGTGCGGGTGGTCGGTACTGTCAACACCGTGAGCGGTGGCATGGGGCGGCGGCGTGGTGGCACCAGCGCGACAGCGTCCCAGCTCTGGGTCAGCGTCAAGTTCGGCGACGGTAACGTGGTCGTCATCAGTCCGTACCTGCACCAGAACACCAATCCCGAGGCGTTTCTGGAGATCGGCATCAATCCCGCCGACTTCGATGTGATCGCGATCAAGTCGCGCGTGCATTTCCGGCGCGGCTACTACGACAACGGCTACGCCAAGACGATCCTGCTGGTCGAGCCGGAGCAGCCGTTCCTGGGCACGGTTCATCTCGAAGCGCTGGATTACCAGCACCTCAAGCTGGATCACCTGTATCCCTACGGCAAGAACGTCACCTATCCGTAGTGCTGCGGAGCGCAGGTTTCGAAACCAAGCGTAGCCCGGATGGAGCACGGCGGAATCCGGGAGCAAGGTTTCACAATGTCGCCCGGTGGTCCCGGATTCCGCTGCGCTTCATTCGGGCTACCCGTTTCTTGGTTGGTCCACGCAGGTGCCAGCCGTCCGGTTTTCAAGTGACCCTACAAGTAGTCCGATGAGCCCTTGATATGACTACTGCAAGACGAACGGTACTGATGTTGCTGGCCCTGGCGGCGGTGGGTGCATCGCTGCCAGGCGCTGCCGCCCTGGCGGCGGACAAGCCGATCAATGCCAGCAAGCCGGTGCGCATCGCGGTCATCTACTTTGTGCATGAAACGGTGACGTTTCTGCCGTACGACACCAAGCTCGAGGACTTCATCTACGAGGGCTCGCCGGCACGCGGCGAGGCGCTGTTGAGCTCCGGGCCGATGACCGCAATGGGCGGTTTCGTGAAGGTCGCGCGCGAGCACGCCAATGTCGAGCTGGTGGGCATCGAGTCGCCGCTGATGCCCAAGACCGGCTCCGCATCGGGTTGGATCGACAAGACCACCTACGATCACTTCGTCAACAAGATGATCTCGGAGTTGAAGGCGCAGGGTCCGTTCGACGGCGTCTATCTGTCATTGCACGGCGCGATGGGCGTGCGCGACGTCGCCAAGCCCGAAGCGGAACTGGCGCGGCGGGTTCGTGAAGTGATCGGTCCCAAGGGATACATCGCCGGCACCTTTGATCCCCACGGCAACGAAGACGATGATTTTCTGCGTTACGCCGATCTCGCATTCTGCGTCAAATACTATCCGCACTACGACTACCCCTTGCAGGGCGAGCGTGCCGCCCGCACCCTGATCCGGGCGATCCGTGGGGACTACAAGCCCACCACTGCCACGCGCAAGCCGCCGATCATCACGCCCTCGGTGCTGCAGTGGACCGGCACTTCGCCGTGGATGGATCTGGTGCAGCGCGCCCTGGTCTGGGAGGCGCGTGAGCCGGACGTGTATGTCAGTTTCTACTATGGATTCGCGTTCATGGATTCGGCGGAAGCCGGCATGGCCTTTCAGGTGATGACCAATGGCGATCCGGAGCTGGCCGAGCACATCGCCGATGATCTGGCGAACACGGCGTGGCGGTTGCGCAAGGAACTGGTCTACGGCACCAAGGTGTACCGCATCAACGAAGGTGTCGGCCTCGCCAAGGAAGCGGTGAAGCAGGGCAAGGCGCCGGTGGTGCTGGCGGACCACAGTGATCGTTCGGGCGCCGCGACCTGGCTGCTGAAGCAGGTCATCGACCAGAAGCTGAGCAACGTGCTGATCGCGACGGTGGCCGACTTCGATGCGATCGAGGCCTTGCGCAAGAAAGGCGTGAAGCCGGGCGATCCGTTCGACATGATGATCGGCGGGCGGCTGGACGTGTCAGCCGGCGAGCCGGTCCGGATCGAGGGCACGGTCAATACCGTCAGCGGTGCGCCTTCGCGGCGCGGCGGAGCGGCCGGCTCGGGCGGCCAGCAGCTCTGGGTCAGCGTGAAGTTCGGTGACGGCAATGTCGTCATCATCAGCCCGTTCCTGCATCAGAACACCGATCCGCAGGCCTTTCTGGAGATCGGCATCAATGCGGACGACTTCGATGTCATCGCGATCAAATCCAGAGTGCACTTCCGTCGTGGCTACTACGATACCGGCTATGCCAAGACGATCCTGCTGGTCGAACCCGACGAGCCCTTCGTCGGTACCGTTCGACTGGAAGCACTGAAGTACCAGCAGCTGAAACTGGAAAACTTCTATCCCTATGGAAAGAACCTCAGCTATCCATAGGCGGGCTGCTGCCGATGGCGAACCGATCGGATTCGCCCTCTCGCCGAACTGCCGCGCCATGTGGACCGATACCGTGATCCTTCCTCAATAATCCTCAAGCGCCACTCTATGAACATCATTCGACGAGCGATACTGTCCCTCTTCGTGCTGGCCGCCGCCACTTTCGGAATGGGTGCGCAAGCTGCCGCCAAGCCCGGCAGTGCGAGCAAACCTGTGCGCATCGCGGTCATCTACTTCGTGCACGAGACCGTGACCTTCCTGCCGTACGACACGCGACTTGAGGACTTCATCTACGAAGGTTCGCCGGCCCGTGGCGAGGCGCTGCTGAGCGCATCCCCACGCAGCTACATGGGCGGCTTCGTGCAGGTGGCGCGCGAACACGCCAATGTGGAATTGATCGGCATCGAATCGCCGTTGTTTCCGAAGACCGGCTCCGGCTCGGGTTGGATCGATAAAAGCACCTACGATCATTTTGTCGACAAGATGATCTCCGAGCTCAAGGCGCAGGGGCCGTTCGACGGCGCCTATCTGGCCCTGCATGGCGCGATGGGTGTGCGCGATGTTGCCAAGCCCGAAGCCGAGCTGGCGCGCCGCGTTCGCGAGGTGATCGGACCCAAGGCCTTCATCGCCGGCACCTTCGATCCGCACGGCAACGAGGATCAGGATTTCCTGAGGTATGCCGACCTGGCCTTCTGCGTGAAGTACTACCCGCACTACGACGGCTATCTGCAGGGCGAACGCGCGGCACGCACGCTGATCCGTTCGATCCGCGGCAACTACAAGCCGGTGACCGAAACGCGCAAGCCGCCGATTCTCACGCCGTCGGTACTGCAATGGACCGGGCGTTCGCCGTGGATGGATCTGGTGCAGCGAGCCCTGACCTGGGAAGCGCGCGAGCCTGATGTCTATGTGAACTTCTACTACGGCTTCGCCTTCATGGACTCGGCCGAGGCCGGCATGGCCTTCCAGGTGATCACCAATGGCGATCCCGAGCTTGCGGCGCACATCGCCGACGACATGGCGAACACCGCCTGGCGCCTGCGCGACGATCTGGTGCACGGGACCAAGGTCTACTCGATGACCGAAGGCGTGCGTCTGGCCAAGGAGGCGATGACAAAGGGCGAGTATCCGATCGTGCTGGCCGACCATAGCGATCGTTCGGGCGCGGCGACCTGGCTGTTGAAGCAGGTGATCGAGCAGGATCTCAGCGACACCCTGATCGGCACGGTCGCCGACAACGAGGCGATCGAAGCGCTGCGCAAGAAGGGCGTGAAGCCGGGCGATCCCTTCGACATGGCGGTCGGTGGCCGTCTCGACAAGTCCGCCGGTGATCCGATTCGCGTGGTCGGTACGGTCAACACCGTCAGCGGCGGCATGTCTCGCGGCGGTCTGGGAGCCGGTGGTTCGCAGCTGTGGATCAGCGTCAAGTTCGGCGACAACAATGTGCTGGTGATCAGCCCCTACCTGCATCAGAACACCGAACCCGAAGCCTTTCTCGACATCGGCATCAATCCCGATGATTTCAAGGCGATCGCGATCAAGTCCCGCGTGCATTTCCGCCGGGGCTACTACGACAGCGGCTACGCCAAGACGATACTGCTGGTCGAGCCCGAACAGCCGTTCCTGGGCACCATCCGCATTGACGCACTGCCCTACAAGTACCTGGACGTGAACAACTTCTATCCTTACGGCAAGGACGTGACCTATCCCTAAGGCAGCTTGCCCGCCGCGACGCCTGCATTGACAGGCGCGCGGCAGACGGCGAGGGTGTTGCGTATCAATCGGCGTCGTTGAATCCAGCAAGCCCGCTGCCGGGTCATGGCGGCGGGCTTGCTGTGCAAGGATTGAATCCGGATCGCTCCGTCTACGTACATCACCACGGTCGTGCCCCACGATGAACTCAACGAATGAATCCCCATCGCTTGCCACCGCGAATCCGGGGCGCCGACTGACGGTCCGGATCTTTGTGGGAATGGGGCTGGGCGTGCTGCTTGGCGGCTCGATCAATCTGCTCGGCCTGCTGCCCGCCACCGAGGCCCTCAGCGCCTGGCTGGTGGACTACGGCGCCAACGGCATTCTGTACATCATGGGGCAGGCGTTCGTGCGTCTGCTCCAGGTCATCGTCATCCCGCTGGTCGTGGTGTCGCTGACCTGCGGTACGGCCTCGCTCGACAGCATCCGCCAGCTCGGCCGGATCGGCGCCAAGACATTGGGTCTTTATCTGCTGACTACGGCTGGCGCGATCACGCTCGCCTTGCTGGCGGCACTGATCTTCAAGCCCGGCCAGGGTCTGTCGCTCAGCTCCGATGCGAGCTTCGACACCCGCGATGCACCGCCGCTGGTCGACGTGCTGGTGAACCTGTTTCCGCGGAACATCTTCGAGTCGATGAGCAGCGGCGACATGCTGCCGGTGATCATTTTCTCGATCCTGCTCGGGCTGGGCATGACGATGGCGGGCGAGCCCGGCAAGCGGATGCTGAGCTTCTTCCAGGATCTCGACGCGATCATCATGAAGGTGGTCGGCATCGTCATGAGTCTGGCGCCGTACGGCGTGTTCGCACTCATCGCCCGCACCTTCGCCACCGAGGGCTTCGGCGCGTTCCTGCCCCTGCTGAAATTCCTGCTGCTGGTGCTGGCGGTGCTGACGACGCATGCCTTCCTGGTCTACCCCAGCCTGCTCAAGCTGCTCAGTGGACTGAGCCCGCGCACCCTGCTGCGCAAGATTCGCGACGTGCAGCTGTTCGCGTTCTCGACCGCATCGAGCAATGCCACCATTCCTTTGAGCCTGGAGGTGCTTGAGCGCAAGCTCGGCGTGAAGAACGCGGTGGCCTCGTTCACGGTGCCCTTGGGCGCGACGATCAACATGGACGGCACCGCGATCATGCAGGGCGTGGCCACGATCTTCATCGCGCAGGTCTACGGCATCGATCTCGATACCAGCCAGCTGCTCATGGTGGTGCTCATCGCCACTCTGGCGTCGATCGGCACGGCCGGGGTGCCTGGTGTCGGCCTGATCATGCTGTCGATGGTGCTCACCCAGGTCGGACTGCCGGTGGCCGGCATCGGCCTGATCATCGGCGTCGACCGCATTCTGGACATGGCGCGCACGGCGGTGAACGTGACCGGCGACTGCGTCGTGACCTGCATCGTCGCCAATAGCGAAAAGCAGCTGGATACCGAGGTCTACGAACAGTCGGGCGACACCCGCCCGGTCTGACCCGGAACAGGCCTGGTGGTCGCTCCAGGCCGGGCCGCCTCTGCGGCGACGCAGGTGTTCCACGATTCCCGGTAGCGCGGTTGGCGGCTCGGCGGCTGGTATGGCGTGCTTGCCGGCGCGCGCCGCCGTCGATGCGTTCGGCACTGCGCTTTGCGCTTCGCAAAATCCGGCCTATCTCCTTGAATTGAGTGGTGCTTGTCGGCGCTGCAGGCCTTGAACCACAACGAAGATAACCCTCAGTTATGGGCTCAATCGATCTTTTGATTGGAGCCCACTCGCCTGTGCCGACTATCGTTTTGAGCACCAATGCGAAGGCAGCCTCCACCCTCCAGGCATCCGGATAGAAGCGGCGATTTCCGCGGCGAACCGGTTTGCCGCTTGATGCGTTTGTGCTGCCCAGCATCCCGATAACAAAACCGGAACGCCTCCCTGGATTCCAATGACCAATTCCCACGAAAACAAACAACCTGAAACGAATGCCCCCGCGAGCTGGGGGCCGCCCTATCTGCTGTATCTGGGCAATGCCGCGGACGAACTTTCGATCAAGACGGCGCGTGGACTGGCGTACTGGCGGCCACAATGGTGCATCGGTCAGCTGCGCGGCGCCGAGTGCGTGCCCGAGCTGGAACTTCCGGACCTGTCCTGCGTCGATGCCAAGGCCGCTGGTGCCAACACCATGGTTCTCGGCGTTGCCAACGCCGGCGGCCGTTTGAGCCCGGACATCGTGCGCGATGTGGTTACGGCGCTGGAGGCGGGTCTCAACGTGGCCTCGGGCCTGCACCAGCGTCTGAGTGCGCATCCCGAGATCGTCGCGGCCGCTGCCCGTACCGGCCGGGAATTGTTCGAGGCGCGCCAGTTCCAGCATGAGATTCCGGTCGGCAAAGGCAGTCGCCGCGCCGGCCTGCGTCTGCTGACCGTCGGCACGGACTGTTCGATCGGCAAGATGTATACGAGCCTGGCCATCGAGCGCGAATTGCTCAAGCGCGGCGTCGCCGCCAATTTCCGCGCCACCGGTCAGACCGGCATCCTGATCGCCGGCGGCGGCGTTCCGATCGATGCGGTCGTTGCCGATTTCATTTCGGGTGGCGCGGAATGGGTGTCGCCAGCGCGCGACGACGGCGGTTGGGATGTGATCGAAGGGCAGGGCTCGCTGTTTCATCCGTCCTACGCCGGGGTGTCGCTGGGCCTGCTGCACGGCTCGCAGCCGGATGCGCTGGTGCTGTGTCATGAGCCGGGGCGGCCGCATATGCGCGGGCTCCCGGAGTTCAGCCTGCCTGAGCTGAAGACCTGCCTGGAGACGAACCTGCAGGCATCCCGACTGACCAGCCCGGACGTGGTGGCGGTCGGCGTGGCGCTGAACACCTCCAAACTCGACAACGAAGCGGCGCAGCGCGCCTGTGCTGAAATCGAGGACTTTATGGGCCTGCCGTGTCAGGATCCTGTACGTATGGGATTGGATCGCATCGTCGATCAGGCCTTGGCATGCTGCGGGAACTGAAAGTAAGCGTCGAAAGCTGGCCGTTGCTGGTACCGTTTCGCATCTCGCGCGGCGTCAAGACGGCCGCCGAGGTGGTGGTGGTGGAAATCGTGGAAGCCGGCGTCCGTGCGCGGGGCGAAGCGGTGCCGTACGCGCGATATGGTGAAACCACGCGGACGGTCGTCGAAACTATCCAGCGCATGGCCGGCGCCATCGCCGCGGGCGCGTCGCGGGCCGACCTCGAAGAACTGATGCCGCCGGGCGCCGCACGCTGCGCGGTCGATTGCGCGCTGTGGGACCTGTCTGCGCGAATCTCGGGTGTTCCGGTGACGGCACAGCTCGGCCAGCCGTCATTGCCACCATTGCAGAGCGCGCTGACGATCAGTCTCGACACGCCGCAAGCCATGTCGGAGGCGGCGGCCAAGCTGGACGACGGCGGTCTGATCAAGATCAAGGTCGACGCGAGCCAGCCGGAGGCGCAAGTGCGCGCCGTGCGGGAGATCTTGCCCGAGGCGCGGCTGATCGTGGACCCAAACGAAAGCTGGAGCCTCGAACTGCTCAAATCATTGGCGCCCACGCTGGAAGCCCTGCGCGTGGACCTGCTCGAACAGCCGCTGCCGGCCGATGCGGACGAAGGTCTTGAAGGTCTGAATCTGTCGGTGCCGGTGTGTGCCGACGAGTCATGTCACGTCAGCGAGGACCTGCCGCGTCTGCGTAGCCGCTATCAGGCGGTGAACATCAAGCTTGAAAAGACCGGTGGGCTGACCGAGGCGCTGAAGCTGCTCGAGTCCGCGCAGGCAGCCGGATTCACGATCATGTCGGGCTGCATGGTCTCGACCTCTCTCGACATCGTGCCGGCGTTTCATATCGCCCGGCATGCGGCGTTCGTCGATCTGGACGGCCCGATCCTGCTGGCGCAGGACCGTCCCGGTGGTGTGTCGTTCAGGGATGGTCAGCTGCTCCCGCCGCAAGCGGGATTCTGGGGCGAAAACGCCTGAGCCGAGTCGTTCCGCCGCGACCGGCGAGCGGTACAGGGCGACCTTGCTGTTAACGGCCATGCCGGCAGAGGCACCCCGGAAAATGAATCCTGCGCGTCGTGATGCCGACCTACCCTCGCCCGCTTGCGGGAGAAGGGGAGGGCGCTCGCGAATGCGAGCGGTGGGGAGAGGACGGCCATGTCGCAGCAGATTCATTCTGCGGGGAGGCCGCTTGTGGCATGGCTGTTAGGGTGCTTGTGACACTGGCATGAAATCTGCGACCTCGCAGTCTGATTGCCGGGTGACAACACAACGGGATTCGCGACGTACGATTCCCGCCCAGACAGGATGGATATGCCAGCTATGCGCCTTCGTCATATCGAAGTATTTCAAGCCATCATGGAAGCCGGAACGCTGACCGGGGCGGCGTCCATCCTCAACATTTCGCAACCCGCCGCGACCAAACTGTTGCAACAGGCCGAACGCCGCCTCGGCTTCGCACTGTTCGTGCGGGCCAAGGGACGGCTGCATCTCACGCCTGAAAGCATGCTGCTGAAAGGGCAGATCGAACGTATCTCCGACGAGCTGCGTGATCTTCAGCGCCTGGCATCGAACGTTGCACAGGCTGGCAAGTACGTGCTGCGCGCGGTGAGCACGCCGACGCTGGCGAACTCGATCGTACCGAAGTCGATCACCCGCCTCCGACAAAATTTCGGCAATACCGCCATTGAACTGTCGACGCAGCATTCGCGCGAAATGCTCACGTCCATCCTGCTGCGCGAGACCGATATCGGCCTGACGCTGCAAGAGCTGAATCATCCCGATGTGCGCTGCGAGCCCCTGTGCATCGGTTCGCTCGCCTTGATCGCACCGCCGGGAACCTGGCCCAAGATGGAGTCGGTCCAGCCGATCGGAATCGACTGGATCGCCGGTTCCCAGCTGGTCGGCATTGCCACCATGGACAGTCTGGGGCGCCAGCTCCAGGCTTACCTGGAACGCCTGACGCCAGCGCCGCGCATCACCACCTGGGTCCAGACCTACCAGATCGCCAAGGAACTCGTCTGTGCCGGAGAGGGGCTGGCGCTGGTCGATCCGTTCACCGCGGTCTCGGCGGGCCCCGATGTGCAGATCAGGACGGTGGTCCCGAACTTCCCAGTCAGGCTGTATGCGGCCTACCGCATCGACGGTCCGCTCAACAGCGTGCAGAAAACCTTCCTGCAGTGCGTCGAGGGCGTGTCGCGGGAATTGATCGATGCGCTTCAGGGCGTCGGAACCGAAGCGGCCTAGCTCCGCTCGTTGAGCCGCCGGCTATCGCGGCGGAGCCGCTTCGAGACGCTCGGCGTCGCGTAATTGGGTCAGTTCCAGGCGGATGTCGTCCGCCTGTTTCAGCCCGGCGGTGCTGTTGGCGCCCGTGAGGCGATGACACAGCCGATCCATCAGTACGTAGATGATCGGAATCACCAGCAGCGTGAGAAACGTAGAGAGCGTGAGGCCGCCAACGACAACCAGCCCGAGCGGATTGCGGGTTTCGGCACCCGCGCCGTCGCTGATCGCGATCGGTACGGCGCCAAGCACGGTTGAAATCGAGGTCATCAGGATCGGGCGGAAGCGCAGGATGGCCGCTTCCATGGCGGCCTGGGTCGCATTGAATCCACGCTCGATCTGGAGCTGGTTGGCGAACTCGACAATCAGGATTCCGTTCTTGGCCACCAGGCCGATCAGCATGATCAGGCCGAAGCGCGAGAACAGGCTGTCGGTCATCGGCACGCCCCAGTAACGCGTGCAATACAACACCGTGATGCCGCCGGCGATCGCGAGCAGTACGCCGGTGAATATCGTGATCGGGTGCACCCAGGATTCGAACTGGGCGGCCAGGATCAGAAACGTGAACAGCAGGGCCAGGCCGAACAGCGCGGTCGTATCGCTGGCACCTTCGACGAATTCGCGCGCCTGCCCGTCCCAGGAGTAGGAGTAGCCGGCCGGCAGTTCGTCGCGGGCGACGCGCTGAAGAAAGTCGATGCCATCACCGATCGCCACACCTTCTCCGAGCTGCGCAGACAGCGTCACCGCACGCAGGCGATTGAAGTGTGGATAGCCTTCAGGTACCGATGATTCCGTCCAGTCGACCAGGCTGCTCAGCTGCACCGTGCCGCCGTTGGCGGAATGCACGTAGAGGCGCGCCAGGTCCTGAGGCGTGGCCCGCCGGGCGTTTTCCATCTGCAGGATGACGTCGTATTGCTGGTTGCCGCGCTGGAATTCGGTGACGCGTCGGCTGCCCAGCATCGTCTCCAGCGTGGCGGCGACTTCACCGACCGAAACCTGCAGCGCGGCGGCCTTGGCGCGGTCGATCTTCACGTCGATCTGCGGTTTCGTCGGCGACGGATCCAGACGTGTGTTGCCGAACAGCGGGCTGCTGCGCGCTTGCGCAAGTATGGCTTCGCCGGAGCGTTGCAGCACGTCGAAGTCGGCACCTTGCAGCACCAGCTGCACGGCGCTGGCGCCGCGGCGGCCGCCGACGCCGCCGAACGGGCGCGAAGTGGCGACGTTGATCTGCACGCCGGTCATGTTGCGGCGAAACTCCGCGCGGAGTGCGGCGATGATTTCCTGAGTGCTGCGTTCGCGTTCTTCCCAGGGCTTGAGCGTGCCGGTGACATAGGCCTCGTCATCGCTGACCCGGTGGAACGTGCGGTCGATTTCCGGCAGATCGAGGATCGCCTGTTCGATCTGCGTGGAGTAATGCCGTACATAGGCCGGTGTCGATCCGACCGGCGCGATGATGGTCGCGGTCAGAATGCCGCGATCCTCGGTGGGAACCAGTTCGCGCGCGAGCTGCGTGTAGAGGAATCCGCCGAGCGCAACGAAGCCGACACAGGCGCCGAGGACCAGGCCTTTGTGATGAAAGGCGCCTTTGAGCAACCCCTCGAAGCGGCGGTTGAGCCATACGAAGGCTGGCTCGGTCTTGTCATAGAACCAGCCGTGGCCCCTGGCGCCCGGCGCCTTGAGCATGCGCGCGCACAGCATGGGCGTCAGCGTCAACGCGACGAAGGCGGAGACCAGCACCGACACCGCCAGGGTAATGCCGAATTCGTAGAACAATCGCCCGATCTGCCCGGACTGAAACGCCACCGGCAGGAATACGGCGGCCAGCGTCAGCGTGGTGGCGATGATCGCGAAAGTGACCTGGCGGGCGCCGAGAATCGCCGCATAGATCGGTGGTGTGCCCTCTTCGATGCGGCGATAGATGTTTTCCAGCATCACGATGGCGTCGTCGACCACCAAACCGATCGCGAGCACGCAGGCGAGCAGCGTCAGCACATTGATCGAGAAACCCAGCGAGGCAATGATCGCAACCGAACCGATGATCGACACCGGGATCGCCAGCAGCGGAACCAGCGTGGCACGCCAGTTCCGCAGAAACAGGAAGATCATCAGTATGACCAGCACCACCGCCTCGTAGAGCGTCTTGAAGACCGCCTCGACAGATCGGCTGACGTAGACCGAATCGTCTTTGCTGACCTGGATGTTGATCCCGGCCGGAAGATCCTGAGCAAGCGTGGGGAGCAGCGCCTTGACGCCGTCGATCAGCTCCAGAAGATTGGCCTGCGACTGACGCATGACCCGCACGCCGACGGTCGGGCGCCCCATGAACATGGTGTCGGAGCGGTAGTTCTCGGCGCCGAGCTCGACCCGGCCCACGTCGCTGAACTTGACGTGATAGTTGCCGCGCGATGCCAATACCAGGTTTTCGAACTCCGAGGTTTCCTGCAGGCTGCCGAGCAGCCGCACCGGGAACTCACGCGCATTGGACTCGATACGGCCGCTCGGTACCTCGATGTTCTGCAGCTGCAGGGCACGTTCGATATCCGAAACCGTCAAGCCGTAGGCGGCGAGCCGGTCGCTGTCGATCCATAGACGCATCGCGAAGCGCGGGCCGTCGATGCGCACCGAACCGACGCCGGGTACCGTCTGCACGCGCGGAACCACGAACCGCTCCAGCAGTTCCACGATTTCGAGCCGGCTGTAGACCTCGGAGTTGAACGAGATCGTCATCACCGGCGAGGAGTCGGGATCGGATTTCGTGACCTGTGGCGGATCCACATCCTGCGGCAGACTGACGCGACTGACGCGGTCACGAACATCGTTGGCGGCCTCGTCGATGTCGCGGTCAAGCTTGAATTCGATCGAGATTCGCGATTCCTGTTCGTTCGAGGTCGAGCGAATCAGGCGGATGCCCTCGATGGCGGAGATTTCCTTTTCCAGCGGTTCGGAGATCTTGCTCTCGACGACCTGGGCGGATGCACCGACGTATTCGGTCTGCACCGACACCGTCGGCCGATCGACCTCCGGATATTCGCGCACCGGCAGTTCGCTGAAGCGCAGCAGGCCGACGATGACGATCAGCAATGCGACGACGATGCAGATGATCGGGCGCCGGACTGAAATCTCGGAGAGCACCATGTCGTCAGTGCTGCGAAATTGCGCTGTAAGCCTGAACCGCCGGGCGGGGTGACAGCGGGCTGTCCGGATACAGCGCGAGGGCACCGACGCCCGCGGTCACGACGGACTGATTCTCAAGGTTTTCGCTGGCCCGGACTTCCACCAGGCCCTCGCTGCGCAGACCGAGCTCGACCGCGATGAACGCGGCGGTGTAGTCGTCGCCGTTCGGGCGCGCGAGCACGATCTGCGGACCCTGTGTCGAATTCAGGATCGATGCTTCCGGCACCGTCAGTGTCTGTTTGCGCACGTCGAGCACCAGTTCGATATTGGCGAACATGCCCGGCCTGAGGGCGTCGGGCGCGTTGTCGAGCACGCCCTTGACCAGACTGGAGCGGGTGTCCCGATTCACGGCCGAACTGACGAAGTACACCTTGCCGGTGGTCGCTGCGTCCGCAGCGGAGCCGGAGCCGTCGGAGCGCAGCGCGAAGGCGGTGCCTGCGCGGACCTTGTGCAGATAACGCTCCGGCACCTCGAATGCGACCTTGAGTGGGCTCAGGTCATCCACCGTGGTGATGCCGGTCTGCGTATTGACGTAATCGCCCGGCGAAATCGAACGGGCGCCGACCACGCCGTTGAATGGCGCCTTGACCTCGGTTTTCGCAAGGCGGCTGCGCACCAGCGCAAGCTCTACTCGCGCGCTGTTAAACTCCGCGGTCGAGCGATCGAGGTCGGCTTGTGAAGCATTGCGTGACTTGCTCAGATCCCGAACCCGTTCAAGGGTAATGCGCGCCAGTTCGTACGCCACCTCGGCCTGCGCTTCCTGAGCAACCAGTTCGCTGTCCTCGATCTTGAGCAGAACCTCGCCTGAGCGAACCTGCTGGCCTTCGGTGAAGTCGATCCGCTGCACGACGCCGGCGATCTCGGACTGGATCTGCGCGGACTCGTTGGGCATCACCGTGCCCACCAGGCTCAAGGTCTGCACCAGATCGCGCCGCGTGATCTTCATCACCTCAACGGGCTGTGCGGTCTGGGCTGCCGGTGGTGTCACCGAGGCATTGCCGCCGGAGGAGCATCCGGCCAGCAGCTGGAGCCCCGCAATGAGTGGCATCGAATAGAGAAGCAGGCTGGAACGCATCGAGTGGTCCGGGAGATAACCCGAGAAACGGAGGCGGTGGCACGGATCGGGATGAATTCCCGTCCAGCCTTACATAATTGAGCTTCGTGGAAGATAGGTAGGCCCGTGCCTGAGGGCCAATGAATAGATGCGGGGTCGCCATAACTGTGAGTTATGTCGCAGGCGCAGTCGGGCTGGCGCGTGTGTTGCGGAGTACGCACTGGCGGTAATTTTGAATGCCTCGCTCTGCGTGCCCGCCGAATGCCGGACCGCATTAGAGAGTTTTCGTCGCCGGACGCGATGAATCTCGTTTCTGATTGGCTGATTGAGTCGGCGAATTTTGTCCGTCGGCGTGGTTTGTGCGGCCAACAGCGCACCGATGTGGAGCGAATCCTTCCAACAGTGGGCGTCGTGATAGCAGATGGTGCATGCGCATAACGAACGGTTATGCCGCTTGGCGGCCTTTTCATTGGTCTCGGCCGAAGGCGCCCACTAAGGTTGATAGCCATCGAGGAAGCTGTTGTTTCGTGGTCGATTCCGCGAAGGCGGATAAGCAGGCGCGAATATCAAATGATTGTTCGCGGGGGATTGGGGAATCTCCGATTCTCAGCCGCAGCTTCTCTTGGTCCTGAAGGATCAGGAATAAAGCGTATCAGGCCGCTTTGGGGTTTGAATCGACAGCAGCGGCTTGTGGGACTGTTTTTGTGGAATCAAGGGTGCTTCTTTCAAGAATTCATGTGTGTGAAGAAGTCCAATAGATCGCATTTCTGCGAAGCGCTGGGGATCGTCGTGATCCATCGAGACGCTTCGCTGCAGACACCATTTACTGATCGGGAGTTCTTGTGTTGACGACTAATACATCGCCGCTGGTCCAACGGGATCGAGTGGCTAACGGGGCGCGAAACCTGTACCGGAAGCCCAGGGGCTTCGTGGGAACCTTGCTGCTCGCCGGAATCGCCTGTGCGCATGCGCAGGAGCCGGCCGCTACCGCCGCGGAAGACGTGGTGATGGAAGAGGTCGTTGTGACCGGCACCAGCATTCAACGCAGTGACGACGCGGCCCTGCCGGTCACCGTGATGAGCCGCGAGGAAATGGACCTGCGCGATGCTGGTTCGCCCGTGGATCTGCTGACTTCGCTGCCAGCGGTCACCGGCGTGCCATTGAACGAATCCACTCAGGGCGGCGCCGGTGCGCGCGGTGACGTGGCTTCGATCGCGATGCGCGGCCTGGGGTCCGGCAGCACGCTGGTCCTGCTCAACGGCCGCCGCATGGCGGCGCATGGTATTTCTGCGAACGAGAACGGGGTTCCGGCGCTGTCGGTCAACTCGAACGTGATGCCGGTCCGGGGTCTGGATCGTGTCGACGTGCTGCGTGACGGTGCGTCTTCGATCTACGGTTCCGATGCGGTTGCCGGTGTCGTCAACTTCGTCGTCGATACGAACTACGTCGGTAACGAAATCCAGGTACAAGGTGGCTTTGCGGAGATCGGATCGGGTGACGACCGTCGCCTCACGCTGACCCACGGCGACTATTACCTCAACGACAAGATGCACTGGATTTCGACCTTTGACCTCTACGATCGCGACGCGACCAAGAGCGCGGACGTCATGGGTGACTCGAACAAGGTCGATCGTGCACCCGAAGGCTTCAATTCTCTGACCGGCCGGTTCTTCGACCGCAGCTCCTCGAGCGCCTATCCCGCATACCGCATCGGTGATTCGACATCGACGATGTATTTGGTGCCGACCGCTTCCGGCGCCGCGTTCAGTGATCAGGTCCCGGCCCGCGATGGCGATTTCGCCTCTGACTACTACTACGACTTCAACGTCGGCTATGCCTTGCCGGAAACCACGCGCCTGAACTGGTTCAACCAGCTCGACTATGAGGTCAACGATCATCTGACGGTGTTCGGCGAACTGATGATGTATTCGGCGGAATCGACGATGGTGCGTGCGCCGGTTGCCTACAGTGCCTCGTCCAACCGCAATGTCGTGCTGGGCATCGACAACCCGTGGAACCCGTACGGCACGCGCTTCAACCCCGACGATCCGCAGGAAATCACGCTGCAGTCCTACCGCTTCGTCGACAACGGCAACGAAACCGTCAAGATCCAGACGCACGCCTTTCGCTTCGTGCTGGGCGGGCGCGGTGCGATCAACGACCGCTGGACCTGGGAATCCGCCGCGACGTTCTCCCGCTCCGGCACCCGGGACGTCTCGCAGAACGCCATCCGCGAGAGCGCGGTGCTTGATGCGATTTCGTCCGGCTCCTACAACCCGTTCGGTTACGACTTCGGTGTGGTCGATGGGCAGGTGGTGCCGACCACGGCCTACGTGAACTCGCAGGATTCCATCGATCCGTTCTCCCAGGATTTCATCCAGACCGGTCGTGACATTCTCGCCACGGTCGATGCCCGCGTCACCGGCGATCTGATCGATATGTGGGCGGGCCCGTTGCAGGTGGCAATCGGCGCCGAGCATCGCTGGGACGACTACTCGCTGACGCGTCCGCAGTATCACGGCCTCAACTACGAGAATGACCTGGGCCTGGACCCGGCCGACAATGACTTCATGCAGGCTTCCCCGGTCGGCAACATCATCGGTGACCGTACCGTCGCTGCAGGTTTCATCGAGACCGTGATTCCGCTGGTCGCCGAGTACAACGACGTTTGGGGTATTCGCAGCCTGTCCGTCGGCGCCTCGGTGCGCTATGAGGAGTACAGCGACTTCGGCGGAACCACCAATCCGAAGTTCACCCTGGACTACCGCCCGATCGACCAGATCATGATTCGCGGCTCGTACAACGAAGGCTTCCGCGCCCCGAGTCTGGCGGCTGTCAACTATCCCTCGCGGACCTCGGTGGGTTCCTACTCCGACCCGTATCGCCAAGACGTGACCGGCCTGCCGGAAGATGGACAGATCCAGCGCCTGCAGACCACCACCGGCAACTCTGACCTCGCGCCGGAGGAATCGAAGGGCTACACGCTGGGCACCGTGGTCGATGTGCCGTGGATCGACGGTCTGCGCTTCTCGGTCGACTGGTTCAAGATCGAGCAGGAAAACATCATCGCCGCGCCCAACGCCAACCAGTTGCGCCTTGATGATGCCGAGCGCCTGTTCAACGCAACCCAGGCGGCGCTGGCGTCCGGTGTCGCTTACGAAGACATCGACCTCGGCAGCGGCACCGATGACTATGCCGGCAACGCGCTGGTTCGCCGTGACGCCGTCACCACCGATGATCGCGCCAACTTCGCCGCCTACAACGAGGGCCGGCCGCAGTCGGAATGGGTGGCCCCGGTCGGCGCGCTGGTCGAGACCCTGACGCCGTTCGACAACTTGGACTCGTCGCTGATCAAGGGCTACGACTTCAACATCACCTATGACCTGCCGTCATTCAGCTGGGGCAAGGTGCGACTGTCCACCGACTGGACCTATCTCGACACCTTCAAGCGTCTCGGCGGGGCCGATGGTTCCTCGGCCACCCAGCTTGGTATCGACGGCAATGCGCGTCTGCGCGGTTCGGCGGCACTGAGCTGGACCAACGGCGCCTACGCTGCGGGTCTGAGCGCCTACTACATCGGTGAGTACGCGGATACCGGTGCCTCGATTTCCGATGCGGTGTACCAGGAGCTGGGCCAGCCCGGCTACGTCAAGACGGTCGACGGCGTCCACTACTGGAAGGTCGACGATACCGTCACCTTCAACGCTTTCGCGTCCAAGACCTTCATGTCCGACAGCATGCTGCTCGATGGCCTGAACCTGCGCCTCGGCGTCAAGAACCTCACCGACGAGAAGCCGCCGCTGACGTCCGCGACGTCCGGTTACGACGCCTCGGTCTATAACTCCGTCGCAGCAGGACGGGTCTGGACACTGCGACTCAGCAAGACCTTCTGATCGTGGTTTCATCCGCCGGTGGGGCTTCAGTGATGTTGCCCCGCCGGCCCTGTTTCTGGCGAGAATGGTAGACATGAAATTTAGAAACTCTCTACGAATTAGCTTTTCCACAGGCCTGCTGCTCGGCGCGGTCTGCATCCAGGCCAGCCCGCTGGCCTATGGCGCCAGCGTCGATCGCGCCTGGAAGTCCGCCGCCGGTGCCGAGGATGAAACCGTGTTCGCGCTGACCGGCGATTCGATCATCAATCGACGCCTTTCGACCTTCGCCGCTCCCGGCGTCGAGCAGATGTTCGGTCTGATTCGCGGAGCCGATGCCGCGTTCACCAATTTCGAAACCCTGATCCACGGCTACGACATACCCGGTGCCCAGCAAAGTGGCGGCACCTACATGACCTCGCCACGTTTCGTCGGCGAGGAGCTGGCCTGGGCCGGTTTCGATCTGCTCGGCCTGGCCAACAACCACACCAATGACTTTGGCGTGGAGGGCATGCGCAGCACCGTGACCGCTCTTGCCGAGACCGACATGGTGTTTGCCGGGGTTGGTGAGAACCTGGCGTTTGCGCGCAGCCCCGGTTATCTGGACACGCGCAAGGGTCGCGTCGCGCTGATCTCTACCTCATCCTCGTTCCCGGAGGCGATTGCCGCCGGTCCGCAGCGCAAGGATCTGATGGGGCGTCCCGGACTCAACCCGCTGCGTCACGTCGAAACCTACACCGTCACCCAGGAAACCTACGACACGCTCACCACGCTGCGTGGCCCCGCGCGTTCCGGTATGGGCGGCGATGATTCGGGCGTACTGAAGTTCGGTGGCTCCAACTTTGTCGTCGGCGACGAGATCGGTGTGAGTTCGAAGGTCGACGAGAAGGATCTGCGCGAGCTGTCCGCCAGCGTGCGCGATGCGCGCCAGCAGGCCGACTGGGTTGTCGTCTCCGTGCATTCGCACGAGTCGGCCGATCCGGCAGATCGGACCCAACCCGCTGAATTCCTTGTCGAGTTCGCGCACGCGATGATCGATTCCGGCGCCGACATGGTGGTCGGACACGGTCCGCACATCCTGCGTGGTATCGAGGTGTACAAGGGCAAGCCGATCTTCTACTCGATGGCCAATTTCATCTTCGAGAACGATCTGGTTGGCTTCCAGCCCGCCGAGAACTACGAGAAGACCGGCCTCGCGCACGACGCGCTGCCCGGCGACTACTACAGCAAGCGTTCCAAGAACGACACCGTGGGGTTTCCGGCCAGTCGCAAGTACTGGCAGAGCATCGTGGCCGAAGTGGTCTACACCAATGAGCGCGAACTCAAGGAAGTGCGCCTGCACCCGATCGCGCTGGGCTTCGGCCAGCCACGTACCAAGCGTGGACAGCCGTATCCGGCGCCGGATGCCGAAAGCTCACAGGTGATCGACGATCTGGTCGAACTATGCGAACCCTACGGCGCGACCGTGAACTACAAGAGCGGTGTCGGCATCCTGTCCTGGAAATAGTCCATTTGAGCGAGTGCCTCACATCATCGTGTTCTTGCCGCGCCATGGGCATGCCCTCTCCCCGTGTTCATGGCGTTGCAGGTGGGCGGTGCCGGCGGAGTTCCGCCGGCACCGACGCCCCCGGGATCGGCTGAGCCCGAACCAGAGTCGTCCATGAAACTGCTGATCCGGCTGCTGTGCCTGGCATCGCTCGCGTTTCCGGGGTGGCTTGCTGCGCATCCCGGCAGCGAGTCGTTCATGACGCTCGAAGTGAGCGGCGAACATCTTGAAGGCGAGCTGAAGATCAAGTTGCTGGATCTGCGGCGTGCGTTCGAAATGGACGCTGACGGCGACGGCCTCATCAGCTGGCCCGAGATCAAGCAGCGCAAGTCGGAGATCGAGGACTACGAACAGGCCCGACTGAGAGTCCTGATCAACGGCGAGGAACTGCCGCTGCGTTTCCAGCGCTTCCGCTATGGCACGCAGGACGGCGAAGACGTCATCGCCTCGCAGTTCGCGGTCGATGCGCCCGAGCCCATCCGTCAGCTCGACATCGGCTACGCACTGTTTTTCGATATTGACCTGCAGCATGAAAGCTTCGCCCGTATCGTCTGGGAGGGTTCGCCCGGTCGGGAAGCGGTTTTTTCGGTCGGCAGCGCCTATCAGAGTTTCAGTGGCTCGGCCGAGGCCGCGCGCGGGTTTCTGCAGTTCCTGAGATCCGGCATCTGGCATATCTGGATCGGCTACGACCACATACTCTTTCTGATCGCCCTGCTGATTCCGGCGGTCTATCAACGCCGCGGTCGCGGTCGCGAACCGGTGGCGCGCCTGGCTCCCGCGCTGTGGCGCGTGACGGCCATCGTGTCGGCTTTCACCCTGGCGCATTCGATCACCTTGAGCTGCGCGATGCTGGGCTGGATCGAACTGCCGAGCCGTCTGGTCGAGTCGGCGATCGCCGTTTCAGTGTTTCTGGCCGCACTCAACAACTTCCTGCCGACCACCGCCGGCGGTCGCGGCGCCTGGCTCGCGTTTGCGTTCGGCCTGCTGCACGGCTTCGGCTTTGCCGGCGTGCTCGGTGAACTCGATCTCGGCGTGGGGCAGCTATGGCGGCCGTTGCTCGGGTTCAATCTGGGCGTGGAAGTCGGACAGCTTGCGATCGTTGCGGTGTACTTCCCCTTGGCGTACTGGCTGAGGCGAACCCGGTTCTATCGACTGGGCGTGCTCTACGCCGGCTCCGCCGCAGTGTGCCTGTGCGCGCTTTTCTGGTTCTTCCAGCGCGCGTTCTGAAGCGCGACATGGGTCGCCTCCGCCGGCTTTCCAACGGCCATGCCGCGAGCGGCCCCTCCTCTCCCGCAAGCGGGCGAGGGTAGGTCGGTATCACGCCGCGCGTGATTCACCTGAAGGCGAGGGCGAGCCTTGCCAGTCCGCAACCGTCCGAAGTCGCGGGGGGACATTCCCTGACCCCAGGTTTCAAACCGCGTCAGTCGCGCGCACTTCGGTGCACTGACATGGCACACCAGGCGCTATTGAAGGGCGGCTCGGCAAGACGTGGTGCATCGGCATAACGAACAGTTATGCGGCTTGGCTTCCTTTTCATTAGCTGGGGCAAAAGCGGCTTATTAAGGTAGTCCTGTCGCCAAAGAATGTGTCGTGAGTCCATCGAACGACTCTTCGGGGCGAAATACCGCCAGCCTACTTTGGCCTGTTGGCGCGCTCTGCTGCATCTATTGGGGACCTCTAGTGTTGATACCAAAGATATTGCCGCATGCCTGTCGAAGTCGAGTTGATCAGCTATCGCCGAACGTTGCTGGTCTAGCAAAGTGCCTGTTGGGCGCACTTGCGCTCACCGGAACCACATTCGCCCATGCGCAGGAATCTTCACCTGCGGCGCCCGCGCCGACTCGGTCGTCCGCGGTACTCGAAGAAGTCGTCGTCACCGGCTCTCGCGTTGCGCGCAATGGATACGACACGCCGACACCGGTGACGGTTATTGGCGAAGCCGAGATCGAAGCCGCTGCGCCGGTGAACCTCGCCGATTTCGTGAACGAGTTGCCGTCGGTGTCCGGCAGCACCACGCCGTCCACGTCCAACAGAAGCCTGAGTTCGGGGGCGGCCGGCATCAGCTCGATCAACTTGCGGGGCTTGGGCAACGCACGCACCCTGGTGCTGCTCGACGGCCGTCGTTCGGTCGGTTCGCTGGCCCAGGGCACGGTCGACATCAACACCTTTCCGCAGGGCCTGGTCAAAAGTGTCGAGGTGGTGACCGGCGGCGCATCCGCAACCTATGGTTCGGATGCGGTGTCGGGCATCGTCAACTTCATTCTCGACAAGGACTACACCGGTTTCAAGGGAACGCTGGAAGCGGGTGAGACCACCTATGGCGACGACCAAAGTTGGAACGCCTCGCTGACCGGCGGCATCCCGTTCGCCGGTGGGCGCGGACATCTGCTGCTGAACGGACAGATGTCCCGTCGCGATGGCATCTATGGCATGCCTCGCGACTGGGCGCAGGAAGGTTGGCACATGGTCAACAACCCCGCTTACGAAAGCGGAAATGGGCTGCCGGAATATCTGGTGGCCAGTCAGTCGGGACAGAGCGTGATGACGGCGGGCGGCATCATCACCAATACCGAACTGCGCGGTACCTATTTCGGGGTCGGCGGCGTGGTGAACCAGTTCGCCTACGGCGAGACACGCGATCCCTGGACGATTGGCGGCGACTGGGCGCTGGGTGAATCCAACGGAAGAACCTCGCTGGAGCCGGAATCGAAACGGGATGGTGTTTTCTCGCGGCTGAGCTATGAACTCACGGACCGCATGGAAGTGTTTGCGGAAGCATCGTGGAACGAGAATGTCGCCCAGCAGTGGGGTGGCTCGCAGTCCGACAAGGGCAGTGTGATCATCTATACGGACAATGCGTTCCTGCCCACGGAAGTCGCCCAACGCGCCGCGGATCTCGGCATCACGCAATTCAACCTGGGCACCTACAACGCCGATATTCCGACGCGCATCACCGACAACACCCGCACCGTGAAGCGCTATGTGCTGGGCTTCAACGGTTCGTTCGATGCGGTCGGCAGCGACTGGGACTGGGACGCCTACTATCAAAGAGGCGTCACCGATACCGACGAGACCTTGCTGACCACGCATCGGGGCAGGCTGGCCGAGGCGCAGGACGCCGTGTTCGATCCTGACAGCGGCGAGATCGTGTGCCGTTCGTCGCTGGACAACCCGGGCAATGGTTGTGTGCCGTTCAACCGCATGGGCATCGGCGTCAACGACCCGGGTGCGCTTGACTACTTCATGGGCGTGCCGGAACGCAGACAGCGTTTCGAGCAGGATGTCGCGGCGGTCAATTTCAGCACCAACGTCGCCAATCCGTGGCTGGATCCGATCGGCATCGCGTTCGGTGCGGAACATCGGCGCGAAGAAATTTCCGGCTCGGTCGACGAGCAGTATCAGAACGGCTGGACCTACGGAAACTACCTGCCGACCTTCGGCGACTACAACGTGTCCGAGGCTTACCTCGAAACGCTGGTCATGTTGCCCAAGGGTGTCGAATTCAATGGCGCGGTGCGCGGAACCGACTACAGCACCTCGGGCTTCGTGACCACCTGGAAGGCCGGCCTCACCTGGTCTCCGATCGATGACCTGAAGCTGCGGCTGACGAAGTCCAGGGACATTCGCGCGCCCAATCTGGAGGAGCTGTATCAAGCCGGGCGTCGCAACACCAATTTCGTGACCGATCCGTTCTACGGCAACATTTCGACGCGATACACGCAGGATTCGACGGGCAACCCGGACCTGAAGCCGGAGGAGGCCGACACGCTGGGTGTGGGCTTCGTGTACCGGCCGTCCTACGTGCCTGGACTGGGCTTGTCGGTCGACTACTATGACATCAAGATCGACGATGCGATCTCTTCGGTAACGCCTCAGAACATCATCGATCGCTGCTATGAGGGCAACCAGACGTTCTGCAACGCCTTCTACCGCATTCCGGAGTCCGATACCGGTCTGGATCTGTACATCAACAACAGCCCGTTCAACTTCGTCGGGGAGCGTGCCCGCGGTATCGACGTGGAGGTCAGCTACCTGATGCCGTTGTCCAATGTGGTCGACGGCTGGCGCGGCGATCTCACGCTGCGGGCGCTGGCGACGCACTATCTGGAAATGTCCTCCGACAATGGAGTTGATCCCGCCACCGATTCGGCCGGACAGAATACCGGTGGTGGCCCGCCGGACTGGTTGTATCGACTCACGGCAGGTTATACGCTCGACCGGTTCAGTGCGATCTTCACGGGGCGGGGTGTCAGTGCCGGCACGTATGACAACACCTACATTGAATGCACGAGTGGCTGTCCCGAGTCGTCGTCGCAGAACCGTACGATCAACACCAACCATATCGAGGGCGCGTTCTACATCGACGCGTACTTCGCCTGGAATATGGATGTCGGAAATCTGGAAAATCAGCTCTATTTCAAGATTACCAATGTCCTGAACAAGGACCCGGAAGTCGTCGGACTCGGGCCGGGCGACAGCAGCAATGTCGAACCGGGCGTCAACCGCGCGCTCTATGACTATCTCGGGCGCGTGTTCCGCATCGGCATTCGTTTCAACTGGGGTTGAGCGGCCGTCCGGAAACAGGCTGGCGGCCAGAACGTCAAGCTGTCTTTTTTAGGAAGCGGCCGTACAGGCCGCTTCCCAATATTGATGATCGTTTTGATCGCATTAATCAGGAAAGAAATCCTAATGAGACAAGAAATCTCGCAGCCGCGTAAGCACGATGCTTATGCGCAGATTCGAAAGTCTTTCGCAGGCCTCGTGCTCGGCGGAACGGCCATGGTCCTGCCGATTTCCGGCTTCGCCCAGACCATCGACCAAGTCCTGGAAACCGGCGAAGCGAAGGCAGCCGAAGGCAAGGCCTCGCAGGCCAAGATCGACCAGGTGGTGGACGCCAAGCAAGGCAAGCTGATCAAGTACCG